>VEPD01000158.1 GCA_012027035.1 Ruminiclostridium sp.
ATTATACCTATTGATACCGGAATACAGCTCTGAAAAACCATTGCCCCTGTTATATTACCCATTGCAAGAGTATCTTTTCTCTTGCTTATCCATATAATACTGTTGAATTTCTCCGGAAGTTCAGTTGCCACCGGCGTTATTATAAGAGATAGTGCTAACGCGGAAATACCGAATATTTCAGAGGTTTTTTCAATACTGCCTACAAAAATTTCCGCTCCAAAAACTATACCAGCCAGGGCTATGGCAATCTGTATGGCGATGAATTTCAGTTCAGGCTTGAACTTAAGAAGTCTGGACAGATAAAGATCCTCAAGCTCACAGTGTATACATACGTCATTCTTCACTGTAAGTACGATGTAATAGATATAATAACCGATCAGGAATGCAGCAACCAAATACTTCAAAATCTGAATATTAAAAAAGCTGGCAGTTACACCTATTGTATATATGATAATAAAAAAGCCGATATCCCTGCTGAGAATCTTTTCATTAACATGCATCACAAGTCCGGACTTCCGCTTTTTCCAGAACACAAGCACGCTCATTCCCGTGAGAAAGAAAGCCAGGGTGCTTAGCATGAAAGGTGCGCCGATTATTGCGCCTATACCGATATCGACATTATTTCCCGAGCCTGCAGTAAATAGGATTGCTATGATCGGAATCAACGTCTCCGGCAGGCATGTGCCCACAGCGGAGAATATGCTGCCGACTACGCCATCCCCGAATTTCAGCTTTCTGCCAAGCCATTCTATGCCGTTTGTAAAAAATTCGCAGCTTAAAAGTATTATTCCAAGGCTCAAAATCAATTTTACAATATCAAACCACATGCCAACCTCCATTCCGCCGCTATCCAACAGCATAAAATTTCATCCTGACACAACGCATTTATTTTTCTACTTTAATTGCTATCAGGAGGTATATGCATACTTTTTTATTTTACTATATAAAATGCAAAAAAGATATATTACAACAAGTTTTTTGAATGGATTAACAATATTCAATGTTGAATTTTCAAAGACCGCTGCCTTACAGCTTCGTATATCATTACACCGGCGGCAACCGAAGCATTCAGAGATTCAGCCTTTCCAAACATCGGGATTCTTACAAGTACATCTGCCGATGCTCTCAATTCCTCGCAGACGCCTTCAGCCTCACTGCCTATTACAAGTGCAGCGCCCAAACTCATATCCGTTTCAAATAAGCCGACTTTGCCTTCAAGATGGGATACAAGTATTCTGATTGTATTTGATTTGAGAAGCTTGATCATTTCTGAGATATCGCCAGCCTGATACACAGGTATATGAAAAACAGATCCCATCGTAGAGCGTAAAACCTTGGGGTTATATAAATCCACACAGCCTTTGGATAAAATAACACCTGAAAATCCGGCTGCATCCGCCGTCCTTATTATTGTCCCCAGGTTGCCCGGATCACGTATGGAATACATGATAACATAGAGACCGTTCTTGTCCAGTCCATGCTTAAGCTCATGCTTCCGTATTCCCATTATTGCAAGGATTCCCTGGGGAGTTTCAGTATCGGTGATTTCTTTAAAAAGCTTTGAAGTAAAAAGGTACGATTTAACTTTCAATACTTCTATTCTACTTAAAATTCCTGTATTACGCGAATCGGCGGCAAATTCCTCCGATATCGCTATTCCCGCAATATCTGCATTTCCGTTCAGAGCCTCTTCCACTATCCGGAGGCCTTCTACATAATATAATCCTTTTTCTTCTCTGTCCCTGCGGTTTTTCAAGGATATGATCTCCTTGAAGACCGGATTCTTATTGCTTGAAATGAGTATCATATTATCACCGCAAAAAGGTAAAATATTTCTAATAGAAATGATAAAGGGCTTTTTCAGCCCCTTATCATTTCTATTATTTCTTTATCGTGTTCACCAGTTGTGTAAAGCCTGCTGCATCATTTATTGCCATATCCGAAAGTACTTTTCTGTTGAGAGCGATACCTGCCTTCTTCAGACCGTTCATGAACCTGCTGTAGCTGAGTCCGTTGATTCTTGCCGCAGCATTTATCCTGGAAATCCACAGGGACCTGAAATCTCTCTTTTTTGACTTTCTATCCCTATAAGCGTATGAAAGAGATTTCATAACGGCTTGATTAGCTATTCTGAACAACTTGCTCTTTCCACCGAAATAACCTTTGGCAAGTTTAAGTATTTTCTTGTGTCTTGCACGAGTTCTTAACGCGCCTTTTACTCTTGACATTGCAACTTTCCTCCTTTATTACTTATATGGAATAAGCATTTTTATAGTTGCTTCATTTGCTGATGAAGCATATGCGCCGAGCCTGTGTTGTTTCTTTGCTTTTCTTGCCTTGGAAATCAGTCTGTGGCTTCTGAAAGCATGATTCATCTTAACCTTGCCTGTGGCAGTTATTCTAAATCTCTTTTTAGATGCACTGTGTGTTTTGAGCTTTGGCATTTTACTCTCCTCCTGATATCTTATTGCTGTTTCGGATTGAGAATCATTATCATGCTCTTTCCTTCCAGCTTGGGTCTTCTTTCAACTATTCCTACTTCTGCTACCGCTTCTGCAAATTTCTTCAGAACTGTTTCTCCCAACGAGGTGTAATTCATTTCTCTGCCCCTGAACCTGACGCTTACCTTCACCTTGTCTCCGTCCTGCAGGAATTTGTAAGCATTTTTGGCCTTGAAGGAAAAATCGTGTTCTTCTATGCCGGGTTTTATCCATACTTCCTTGATACTGATGATCTTTTGGTTCTTTCTTGCTTCCTTTTCCTTCTTTGCCTGTTCAAACATAAACTTACCGTAGTCCATTATCCTGCAAACCGGCGGGGCTGCCTGAGGAGCTATCTTAACAAGGTCCAGGTTCCTGGAGTTCGCCAGCTTCTGGGCTTCCTTGGCAGTAATTATGCCAATCATTGACCCGTCGGCGTCGATTACACGCACTTCCTTATCTCTGATATCCTCGTTAATCATCAATTCATTTTTACTTATAACCAAACACCTCCGAGTTATTTTTAGTTCGATTCCATTTGCAAAATTGTCTTAAATAAAAAATGGATTGAAAAAAATCAATCCACCTGATAGCAAGGCACTACACAACTTAAACCTTTACTATTTACCCTATCGGACTTATCCGGAAGGTGAGAAGCGGATGACTTCTTCTTTGTTTTGCTTATTCATAATAGCAAAAAGCAAGGCTGTTGTCAAGGTTTCAGAGAAAAATAGGAATTTTTGAAGTGAATTTCATATTTTAATCCGTCTTATTAATTTAAGGAGTAAAAAAGTGTTATAATTAAGGACAAGACCGCTGGATGACGTGGAAAACAACGAAAGAGGTGATGGGTGTATTAATGACTGACGAATCAATAATAGAGCTGGTTCTAGCCGGAAATACCCACATGTTTTCCCAGTTGGTCGACAGGCACAAGGACAAAATATATGGAATGGCTCTGAGCTTCACGGGAAATAACAGCGATGCGCAGGATGTTTCCCAGGAGATATTTATAAAGGCTTATAAAAATCTTTTCAGATTTAACAGGAAATCAAAATTCTCCACATGGCTGTACAGAGTCAGCTACAATGTATGTATCGACTGGATCAGAAGCAATAACAAGCACGGGAGAGATTTGGATCTGACCGGATTTGACAATATACTGACAGACAGCCGGGCCGGACCCGAGGAAAGCTTTTTGGAGAAGGAAAAACGTTTTATTTTGAAAAAGGCAATTTACGACTTGAAGGAAAAATACAGGAATATACTGATTTTATTTTATTTTCAGGCTCTATCGTATGAAGAAACGGCCGAGGTTCTGGAAATTCCGGTAAAGACGGTGGAAACACAGCTGTACCGGGCCCGAAAACAGCTTAAGGTATTATTAAAGCATGAGACAGGAGATGAACCATATGTATTGCCATAAAGCAGAACTTTTGATAAACAGATATTTGAAAGATAAGCTGGACACCCGGGAAATGGTTTCTTTTAAGGACCATTTAGCGATATGCAAAAGCTGCAGTTCATCTCTGAAAATAGCTAAAGCATTATTGGAGGAACAAGGTTTGCAGCCGGCAGTCAAAGCTCCCGGGGGCTTCACTGAGGATGTTATGTCTGCAGTTTTCAGCCTGGAAGCAGATAAAAAAGCACATCCGACGGAATATGATCAAAAAGGTTGGTCAATGGCATATAGGAGACTGGGTTTCAGTCTGGTACTCACTGCAGGAATAATAGTATTTTCATTTTTAGTACCTGCTTTCAGGGGTTATTCCGGAGTCATTTCCACCCCTGCACCGCAAAATGATAACACTTCCGGATATATAGATGTTTTCACAGGCCTGGATTCCGGAGTCAAGGGGATATTTGAAAATATAAACAAATCAGTTATAGATTTTAAAGGAGGTACGGATAATGAATTGTAAGAATCATATGGAGACTGAGTCTGTCTTTGTCTGCACAGTATGCGGCGAGCCTCTGTGCACTGATTGCGCTGTTGAGCTGGGCAGGAATATATGCTGCAGAGAATGCCTTAATAAAATAGTTGAACAAAAGACCGGTAACAAGGCTCCGGTAAAAAAAAGCTGGTGGTTAGCCATGCTGTTAAGTTTGGTACCCGGTACCGGACATATGTATCTGGGATTGGTCAAAAAAGGCACCACAATAATGGCTCTCCTGTTTTCGCTGGTTTTCCTGATAATACTGCTTTCCGAGTCATCAGCCTGGCTGGCCGGTTATCTCATTCCTTCACTGTGCTTCATGTTTTTATCCTACAGCATCTTTGACTGTATTTCCCTTACAAGCAGGATAAATGCAGGTGAGGACCTTCAGAATGAAGGCATATATGAGCTTGGACTTCTGAAAGAACTGATTATAAGAAGAAAAGGCCTTTTCAGCCTGGTATTGATAATTTCAGGCTCCATCGGCATAGTCACCATCTTTTCAAAAGTGATCGGCGAGGTTCTTTTTAACCTTCTTGGAGTCCACTTTTCAATCGCTGCGTTCCTGATCCCGCTACTGCTCATAATACTAGGCTTTTACCTTTTAAGGGAAGGCCGCAGCCGTAGATTTTGAGGTGTGATTTTGAGATATTTTATATTACGACAAGCTATTTGGGACGCCGTAGTCTCAAGAATCAGCGGACTATACTGCACAATCAGTACTACAGCGGCAATTTCATTATTATATCGGCATATATGCACCTTGCAGGATTAGTGCGAACGCTTTAACGCACTAACCCTGCAAGGATATAATGGTAATTGCCGCTGTAGTATTAGTAAAGGATAGGCAAAATAAATGTTGAACTATAATTATGAAGCTTGTAGTTTACTATCTTTTGGATGGATACGTTTTCCAAATAATCCTTCTGAAAAAAATACAAGAACTATTAAACTCAAATAATCTTGCATTGCATCAAGAATCATATTGTATTTTCCTAAATGCTCTGCTTTACCTACATGTTCCGGTATATATTCAAACATTAGAGTGATGACTGTAAATATGAGTATAACAAACAGTTTCTTTAAAAATTTCCGGGGGATAAAATACATTACTACTATAGCGCCGCCCGCTCCCCAAAGAAGGTGACATAAAGGTATGCCAAAAATAGGCAGGAACGCATTGGGAAATTGATATAATCCGGCGTTGATTAGAAATTCCTCGGTCAAAAACTGTACAACAAAGCCGAGAATAACCGTCGGGAATAATTCTTTAATACGTTTTGGATTACGCCAAAACAATACTAATATAACCAAGCACACGATTATAGTATAATATAAATAAATAAAATACCAAAAATTCATTGCAGTCCTCCCTCCATCCATAAATATTTTACTCATACAGAAATCTTTTATACACGCTGCTGTAACACCTTAATACCAATGTGATATAATAGCGAAGAAATCATACGCCGGATATTAATGAAGGAGTGTTGGAATTGCCTTTTGACGGAATAGTGGCAAGATGCGTTGTTGAAGAGTTGACTAAAGAACTTGCCGGTGGAAGAATCGAGAAAGTATTTCAACCCGAGGCTGATGAAATATTGATAAGCATACGGGCCAGGAACGCTAATTACAAGCTTCTTTTGAGCGCCAGCGCCAATTACCCCAGGATTCATGTAACTTCCGGTGTAAAGGAAAATCCGGCTGCGCCCCCGGTATTTTGCATGCTTCTCAGAAAACACCTCTCAGGTGGTAAGATACTGGCTTTCGAGTTTCATGATTATGAAAGAATAATAGGCATGCAAGTAGAATCCGCAAATGAGCTTGGCGATGTATCTGTAAAAAAATTGATTATCGAAATCATGGGACGCCACAGCAATATTATTCTTGTAAACAGCGAAAATAAAATAATCGACGCGATAAAGCATATTGACAGCGATATCAGCAGGGTTCGTGAAGTTATGCCTGCCAGGACTTACATCCTTCCCCCCGGCCAGAATAAGACCAGTCCGGATTTCCTGGATCCTGATGAATTGGTGAATAATTGTCTTTCTTCACAGATCCCATTGGAAAAGTATCTTCTGAATAACATTAAAGGCCTCAGTCCGCTTTTATGCAGGGAGATTTGCCATCGGGCCGGAATAGACGGCGGAACGCCTGCGGCAGCTTTAGACGTTTCCCAACAGGCAAGTTTGAGACTTGCTGCTGCCGGAGCTATTAAAGAGATATCCGGTTGCAGGTTCAAACCTTGTATAATATTCGAAGATGAGACCCTGGAAAAGCCATTGGACTTTCATTGCATGGATGTATATCAATACCAATATGTTAAAAGCCTTGAATCCATGAGTAAAGCACTTGATTATTTCTATACCGCCCGTGACCGCTCCGAAAGATTGAAGCAAAAGAAATCCGATGTACTGAAGGTTTTAAGCAACGCGATAGACCGCTGCAATAAAAAATTGGCGATTCAGCAGGATACAATGCGTGAAGTTTCAGACAGAGAAAAACTGAAGCTTTTTGGGGAGTTGATAACTGCCAATATTTACTGCATCCCTGTAAACTCAAAGTCCGTTACACTTTTAAATTATTATTCCGAAGGCGGCGAATATATCGATATTCCCATGGATGAAAATTTACTCCCCCAGGAAAATGCGCAAAAGTATTTCAAAAGATATTCCAAAGCAAAAAGCACCTGGATGTATACAGGCAAACAGCTTGAAGAAACCCGTAAAGAGCTTGATTACCTTGAAAGCGTGCTTCATCAGCCTGAAAACTGAATTTCGCCTGCAGAAACCGATGAAGTGAGGCAGGAACTTGCAGATCAGGGGTATATGATTTTGAAAAAGAAGTCCGGCTTCAAGAAGCGGAACAAGCCATCAGAGCCCATGAGCTATACTTCGTCTGACGGCTTGGATATTCTGGTTGGAAAGAACAACAGACAAAACGATTACCTGACGCTGAAGCTGGCTTCATCCAATGATATATGGTTCCATACCAAAAATATACCGGGTTCACATGTGATTATCCGGAAATTGCAGTACGACATCCCCGAAAACACGCTGAAGGAAGCTGCTTTGCTGGCAGCATGGCACAGTAAGGCAAAAATGTCGGCTAACGTACCGGTGGATTACACAGCAGTAAAAAATGTAAAGAAGCCTTCCGGAGCCAAGCCCGGCATGGTCATATATGAGAATTACAAGACGGTAACGGTTACGCCTGATGAGGAAGTAGTTAAAAGGCTTCGGAATTAACAATTACCGGCCGTTAACTACCAAGGCTTTCAATATATTAAAATATCAAGACAAATAATTTATCAAAGGCGGTAGTTTGAAAGACTTGTCTGAAAGCTATGGCCATGTGAGGAAAAGCATTGAATGGATCCAAGACTATAATCAGAATATCAGTACAGAACCTGATAGATTTTTCACCTCAATCAGGAGATCTGGGCACCGGTTTCCTTTCAGTTTCCAGAGCCGTCGAAGGTACAAAAGGTCATCAGACTGTTCGGAAAGCCGTAATTTCAGCCCTGTCTGAAGACACTTCTTATAGTTCTGAAGTTCCGATAACTTTTGTTAAGGAAGGCAGACATACCATACTTGAGGTATCAGGCCGCATCGATGGCGTAATAGAAGGATCCTCCCATACAACCATTCACGAAATCAAAACAACACAAATGGACCCTGATTTCATAGAGAAGGATCACAATCCCCATCATTGGTCACAGGCAAAATGCTATGCATATATGTATTCCTTCCGGTACAAATTAAACCGGATCGGGATCAGACTTACTTATTACTGTCTGGAAAACCGGATGGAAAAATCTTTTATTGAGGAATTCGATTCCATCAATCTTGAAGAGTTTTTCCTCGCTCTTGCAGAAAGCTTTCTGGATTGGCAGGATGCACTGTATGAATGGCAGGATTTGAGAAACAGCTCTATACTTGACCTCCCTTTCCCATATCCTTTTTATAGAAAAGAACAGGGCAAATTTATGAATGGCGTAAGTAATTGCATAAAAACAGCAAGTGTGTTGTTTGCCCAGGCCCCCACAGGTACAGGAAAGACAATAGCCGCTCTTTTCCCTGCTGTTAAAGCCCTTGGAGAGGGTCTTGTTTCAAGAATTTTCTATCTGACTGCCAAAACAACTACCAGGGCCATTGCTGAAAAAGCTCTTGAGGATATGAGGCATAAAGGACTTCTATTGAAGTCGGTAGAAATAACCGCAAAGGAAAAAATCTGCATGAACGGCAGCTTCAACTGTGATCCGGCTTTATGCAAATACGCTGTCAATTATTACGGCAAAGTGAAAAATGCAGTCAGGGATGCATTTAGGTACGACAGTCTCAGCAGAGATTTAATAGAAAATATTGCCGCCAGGCATGACGTCTGCCCTTTCGAACTGTCATTGGATCTATCCCTTTGGTGTGACGTAATAATATGCGACTATAACTATCTCTTTGACCCCCGGGTTTATCTCAGACGGTTTTTTGCGAATCAAAAAGGAGCCTATTGCTTTCTGGTCGATGAAGCTCATAACCTTGTGGATCGGTCCCGGGAAATGTACTCGGCTGAATTAGGCAAAAGAACCATACTGGAACTGAAACGAGCCGCAAAAGCAGAATTGCCAGATTTATATTTTTATATTGATGAAATATATAAGCACATTCTTAGCATATCCAAAGAATTTGACACGGGGAACGATAAGACGGTCAGCCCTCTGATACATGTCAGGAAGGAACCTCCCATGGAATTGGGAAAGCTGGCGGCAAGGCTTGCCGAATATGCTGAAAGCTTGCTTTCTAAAGGACTTTCCGTTTCTTTTCAGGAGGAATTCCTGGATTTCTATTTTAATTAATTAAGCTTTACAAAAATATTGGAGCTATATGATGATCATTATGTGACCTATTATGAGAAAACCTCAAGGGATCTGAAGATAAAGCTATTCTGCATCAATCCGTCAAGACTCCTGAAGGAAGCTTTGGATAAGGGCAAAGCCTCTGTTCTGTTTTCTGCCACATTGTCGCCTGTTGAATACTTTACAAGGATGCTTGGCGGCGATGAAACCTCCGGATCGGCATTGCTTCCTTCGCCATTCCTGAAGGAGAATCTTTGTGTTTATATTGACGATACTGTGGCAACAAAATATAAGACCCGGTATTTAAGCTACGGCTATATAGCGGAGAGTATTTTTTCGGCGGTAAGCTGCAAGACGGGAAACTACATGGTATTCTTCCCCTCTTTTGAATATTTGCGTGAAGTTTACTTAAGGTTTCAAGGTATTCAGACCGGGATCAGAACTTTGTATCAGACGCCCGGTATGTCCGAAGCGGCAAGACAGGATTTCCTGGATGAATTTGAATCTCCGGGAGAGACAAGCCTGGCGGGGTTTGCTGTTTTGGGCGGAGTTTTCAGCGAAGGCATAGACCTGGCCGGCGACCGTTTGTCGGGAGCTATAATTGTAGGCGTCGGGCTGCCGCTTCTTTGCAATGAAAGAAATATAATAAGGCAATATTTTGACGAACAGGCTTGCTGCGGTTTTGAATATGCATACCTGTACCCGGGTATGAACAGAGTACTCCAGGCTGCAGGCAGGGTGATCCGCTCCGAGACCGACAGGGGCGTTATTGTTTTGCTGGATGAAAGATATGCAAATCATGCTTACAGGGAACTGCTTCCTTCAGAATGGTTTCCCGTACTGAGAGCCAGCGACGGCTGCAAGCTTGAAGAAGTGCTTAAGGATTTCTGGGGCGAAGAGTGATGAGCAGGCAACCGGATAGTCCATAAAAATCCGATACCTTATTACTTACCTCAGGATGCTTGCCATACCTGTCCAGGAAAAGCGGCGTCATGCCCAATTTAGTTGGAGTTACAAAATCATTTACATAGTCGTCCCCTATAAATACCGTTTCCTCAGCCTTTGCGCCGAGCCTTTCAAGCGCGGCCTCATATACGACAGGATGAGGTTTCCTCCACCCTTCTCTCACTGATGTTACAACTACATCGAAATATTTCAAAACTCCGTTTATTTCTAGCAGCTCTTCAATGCCGCCCGTTACCATAAAGTTTGAGACAACACCGAGCCGGTACTTCTCTGCAAGCAGAGGCAGCACTGCCAATACATCCTCTCTCGCATAACAAGTTGCCTTATAATTTTGCCAATAGTTTAAGTTCAACTGCTTTGCCGTATATTCAATCCTTGAAACCGGAAAGTCGGGAAAGCTTAGCCGGGTAATAAGTAAGAAGCGCT
This sequence comes from Ruminiclostridium sp., assembly GCA_012027035.1. Lineage (GTDB taxonomy): Bacteria > Bacillota > Clostridia > Acetivibrionales > DTU013 > MnB-11. The sequence continues at coordinate 10,665 of VEPD01000158.1, forward strand.
CAAACATATCATAATCCTGATACTCATGGAGTCTCGCCGAAACTTCGCTCCTCGCAAGCAAATAATACCGGAAAAACTCATCAAAGTCCTCCCACAAATCCTCGACTCCCGAACCGTTATATCCCCAGAAGGCATAATCCCTCAAATCAGGCAGTTGCCTTAAATCTACAATGGTTTCCATACAGTCGAATAAAATGTACTTTATATTTTTCATACGCTCACCTTTACAGTTTTTGCAGTATTTTTGAAAGGCCTTGCCCATGACTTTTTAGTATATTATAATGTATCATGGTCGGTTAAGCAATGTAAAGCAAAGCAGAAAACAAGAAAACAATACTGAAAAGTACACGAAATCAGGATGTCTGTCAGGGAGGGTTCACTATGGGGACAGTAAAGGACTTTAAAAACATAACAAATTGGGAGGAATTGTTTGATATGACAAATGAGTATCTGACTTTCCTTGTGGAACAGGATGATGTGACTCATGAAATGATCATAAAAACCACCCACGGCATATTGAAAAACGCAGGCTATAATTATACTCTGGATGATGTTGAAAAGGAGTACTATAATTGCTATTAAGAATTTAGAGGATACAATCCCAGTGGATTGATTTTCATTAGCAGCAAAATCTTGGAGCAAAATCCTTGAAGGAAAATGCTTGAAGGAAAATGCTTGGAATACAGTGTTGACAAACGATTCAAAAGATATTATCATGGTAAAGTACAAAATTGAAAGTTCAGGGACACCCAAACTATTAGATTTCAGGCATTTTCGCGCTAACAGAATGCTAATTGTGCTGGTGTGGCTCAATGGCAGAGCAGCTCATTCGTAATGAGCGGGTTCATGGTTGTTGATAAGGTAGGATGGGTAAGTTATAATAAAATGAAAACGAGGGTCGGAAGTCCTGCCCTTTCATATATGCTGGTGTGGCTCAATGGCAGAGCAGCGGTATCGTAAACCGCAGGTTGAAGGTTCAATTCCTTTCACCAGCTCCAATGGAAAACGTGTAGTTTCAATGGCTACACGTTTTTTGTTACTCATTTTATTATTCATTAAGAGAAATGATACCCACTTATCTCTACAAATAATATATTGAACAATATGTTTTGTGTTGTATATTTCATAGATAAATGTTAAAATTTTCTTGTTACTATCTCATCAAAACGGAGCGGTGCCAAAATGAAAGCAAGCTATAAACGGCTGTGGAAGCTCCTGATAGATAAGGATACGAAGAAAAAATACTTGCTGGAACAGGCCAGTATTAGTTCGTTTTCGATTCGCAAGCTCAACCGTGGCGAAAACGTCACTATGGATGATCTTGGAAAGATATGCATGGCGTACATATAGAAGGAGAAGCAAATGGATAACATAATGAATAAAACACATATGGAACCCATTACTATAAAAATCAGAGCTGAGCATGGCTGTTTTTGCCGTAGTCATTCAAAAGAAACCAATAGTCTAATTGACGACATAGTTCGAAATAACCATTCACATGAATTTGACTACCATGAACATGAAAGTGGTCCCGAAATAATAGCTTGGCTGGCTCTTGGTACAGCGGGCTTAACTGTTACAAAGTCATTGATTGATTTAATAACTGCGATTATAAATGCTTGTAAAGAAGGTCGAAAAAAAGAATGGTAAATTGTTGCTAATAATTCGAGATACACACCGTACCGAAAATTCAACCGAAGAATTGAAGAAATTACTGAAGATATGCTTAGACATTGATTCCAAAAGCCTCTCTCATCCCCGATTTTACGGCCAGCGATTGAGGAAAAGCAAGCGGTGTTTTATTCAGATGATTTGCGTCACCTTCTTTGAAAGCCATGAGGAATACAAGAAACTTGCCCGGATCAACCGTAAAATGCTCATGTATGTCATTAATAAAAAAGACCAAATCAACAAGTTATTCTGACCGCTGTGGGAACTACCATTGTTAATGGCAGCAGGCTATGATCTGTCGACTCATAGCCTGCTGCAACATTAGACATTAATTTTTTTACCGGAATCCCAATCCCTATATAGCCCTGCAATTACCTGCTCAATTGGAGCCTTTTTTATTTCAACATCTCGAACTCCCTCGACTTCTGATAACTGACTCAATAAATCTCTGACAGGTGTTTTAGCAAGATCAACATCATATTCAAAGAGTCCGTTATTGGATGAAAGAAGGTTGCCGTTTTCAATTTTAGGGATAAAGCCCTGCTCCATCGTGATTGCAACTCTTGTGAGGTTGCCCGTAATAGAACGCAGCTCGCTGAAGCTTCCGTCAAAAGCGATTTTACCGGCAGAAATCATCAGAATACGTTCTGCCATTTCTTCGAGGTCATCCATGTCATGGCTTGTCACGATGATAGTTACAACATTATCCTTGTTGATTCTCTTAAGGAAATCGATCATCTGTCTCTTTGCTACAACATCAAGTCCGAGCGTCGGTTCATCCAGAAGAATTACCTCGGGATTATGTAACAGCATCATGGCGAGATCAGCTCTCATCCGCTGACCGAGGCTGAGCTCACGGGCGAAAGTTTTAAGTAAATTTCCTATGTGCAGAAGCTCTATGACCATCGCAAGGTTCTTTTTGTACATCTCATCAGAGATTCCCCAAACGACCTTTTTCCACTCAAGGCTCTGGATTACAGGATGATCCCACCATAACTCTGTACGATTGCCAAACAAAATCCCCAACCGCTGCATCAGTATTGTACGCTGTTTTTGCGGCGATAGGGACAAAACCGATATGTCACCGCTATTTGGCAGTAACATACCGCCGAGCAGCTTCATCGTCGTGCTTTTGCCTGCGCCATTGGGCCCAGCATACGCGACGAATTCGCCTTTTCGGATTGCAAAGGTGACGTCGTCAAGAGCTGTAATCGTTTGTTTTTCGGGCTTTATAAGATTCCTTATAAGCCCCATGCCGGTGTTGTCACGCTGCCATTGTGTGAAGGTTTTAGTAACATTGTTTATGCTAACGGCGAAATCCGTATGGCACATATCTGTTGGAGCCTTTTTTAACATAATAGTTCAGTCCTTTCCTGAAAATAAAGCTTGCCGCGAGCGCTATAATCAGTGCATACGCAAGCGGGAAGTATTCTGTAAGATTTAAAGGCGGCTTACCGAGCAGACAGAGCGACGGGAACCACGCCATCAGCCCCTCCGGTAAAATCGTGAGCAGCGGTATCTGAATGAAGCTTGGCATCCCCGATAACGGGAATGTACTCAACTGCCATGTGCCTTCAATTGCTGTACTGGAGATTTCCTCGGCAGCTACCGGCGCATAAAACGCGACGCTGGATACCAAGTATGCACGGGCGACAATGATTATCATGGTCGCAAGTATGTAAATGATTAGCAAGGTTATCCACCAAAGCGATACCTCAAGATGCAGTCGGTTTATGGCTATTGCCAGCAATATGCATCCTATGATGAAGTTACCGCTTCCCGTAAACGGCGAAAAGCCGCTGGTTATAAGTTGTGTTTTTAATGTGAGCGGCTGCACAAAAAGGTGTTCGAGCTGCCCGCGTCCGATGATGCGGCTGATGTGGATGTTATTGCCCGATCCAAATAGAATGAATATGCCTGTTGTAATGGTGGAATAAGCCATCATAAACAGAACCTCATCGACGCTCATGCCTCCGATTCCGCCAAAGCGGAGAGCAATCAAATAGACGCTCGATACGACGGAAAGATTGGATATGGTGTCAGCCAATATAGCTGTTAAAGCGAATTTCGTATCGCGAAACAGCCACACCAAATCCATTTTTGCCGAGATTGCAAATAGGCTTATGAGCCGTTTGAGTTTGAAAGCTGATTTAACCCCCATAGCTGACCATCCCCTCCTGTGATTTATTGAATGCAAGCAAGGCAGCAGGCCATAGGATGAGATTCCATATGATTTGCAGCCACAAGACACTTGCAGGTTCCGCCGCGCCAACAAATATTGATAGTGGCGCACCACCAAGGCAGGCAAAAGGCTGGTATTTCATTATTTCGCTGAATCCAAGCGGCAAAAAGCTGATTGGTATCACTGTCCCGGATAAAAGCGCGATAATAGCAGCCCTTATGCGACCTATTAACCAACTCATGTTTCTCAGTTTTATCGACAGGCAGGCAAAGAGAACATCAATGGCAAAACCGAGAGAGATGCAAAGTAATAGGCTGATTAGAAACCATATTGATGTTGGTCTCAGACTTACCCCAATAAGCGGAGAAAAAATCGCCATCGGCAGTGAGAATAAAGCCAACATGGGCAGCCATCCTCCAAACGTCTGCGAGATAAGCTGACCCAGAACAGACAGCGGGCGGCCATATAGTCTCATTAGAACACCCTCGCTGAGCCATCCAGACGCCGCAGTTTTTACGACCATCATATCGGATAGCAAAGCGCTAACATATGTGTAAGAGAGCATTTGTTGCATACTCATACCTACATCTACCCCCGAAGACATGACCACTCTCCAAAGGAATATAAGAGGAATCAAAGTGCATATTTTGATGATGATGTCTGGCAGGAGGTAGAAAACCCCGCCGTTTGTTTTTTCAAGACAAACCATATGTGCTGTCTTTATATACTTAACCATGTGCTTCTTGCTCCTTAACGATTGAAATTTGGGCATAAAAATACCCAGGCATCCGTTTGAATACCTGAGTCAGTAACACATGATTAAGCCTGCGTAATCAGGCTGGACTTATGTGTGGCAAGAGGTATTCAACACGGCGAAATGGACACAGTAATCCCATAACTGACCAAAATTGGCGCAAATAACGAGTAAAAGGGCAGACTTCACCCATGACGCCGCATTTTTGAATGCGTAGCCTTTAATGTATTCGCAATTCAAATACACATCGCCATTACTGCAAAAAGCAGAAATATTCATACCTCTCACCACCTTTCGCTAAAGATGAAATTATTATACAACACTGCTTTAATGATGTCAAATATTGCAGGCAACCGAAAAATGCAAGCGTGAGCTTAAGACTGTCGAAAAGAGAATCGCCGAGCTGGACAAGATTTTAAACAAGCTCTACGAGGACTTGGCTCTCGAAAAGGTCACGGAGGAACGCTATCAGGTCATGTCCAAAGGCTATGAGGAAGAACAGTCAGGACTTAAGGAGCGGCGGAATCATTCTCACCGAACTGATTACCCGCGCTGAGTCGGCGTATGAAAATATCGATAAATTCCTGCCGATTATACAGAAGTATACTGATATCTCCGAACTCAATACGCACATTTTAAATGAACTGATACAGAAAATTGTTGTATATGAAAAGACAGACAATCCTGACGGCAGCAAAAGCCAGCGGGTGGATATCCATTATAAATTTATCGGGTATGTGGAGATGAAAGAGATGTTTGGGCTGCCGATGGTCATGGCAATGGCAAAAGGTGTTGAAATTGATGATGTGCTGATAGCCGAAGCCAAAGGATTAGCGAAAGAGCTTGCCGGATAGAATAAGGAATTGCAAATAAAGGGAATTTTTGTTACAATAAATCTAAATAGCAGAACCGTCAGACGATTTTAAACCCCTCGAATTCGACGGGTTTAAAATCTTGGATTACTTAAATTACTTCTATGTTTGAGGTAATTTATTTCATAATACAGGAGGACGTGCGAATGGTGGAATTATCAATATTTGAAAGAATAAAAAGAGTTAACGAATATGGTTCGGAATACTGGCTTGCTCGTGAGTTGCAAGGGGCTTTAGATTATAAACACTGGCGCAGTTTTGTTAATGCAATTGATAAAGCAAAAATAGCTTGTGAAAACAGTGGTAATGCGGTTTCTGACCATTTTGCGGACGTCCGCAAAATCGTCGAAGCAGGTGTCACTTCGAAAGATATTGGTGACATTAAATTATCACGTTATGCCTGTTATTTGATTGTTCAAAACGGCGACCCACGCAAAAAAAGTATTGCACTTGGTCAAACATATTTTGCAATCCAAACCCGTCGCCAGGAAATAGCCTATGGAAACCTGCTGGATGAAGATCAGAGACGACTCAAAATTCGCGCTGACGTAAAGCATTGGAACAGAGAACTCGCCGACAGAGCTCTTGAAGCAGGTATTCAAACAGAGCTGGAATATGCCACTTTTCAAAATGCCGGGTATATGGGTCTTTACGGCGGTCTCACCGTGGAAGATATTCATAAACGAAAAAAGTTATCCAAGAACGAGAAAATACTGGATAACATGGGGAGTGTGGAGCTAGCTGCTAACCTTTTCAGGATTACACAGACGGAAGATAAATTAAGAAGAGAGCAAATTTTTGATAAAAAGGTTGCGACAAAAACACACCATGCTGTAGGGAAAAAGGTGAGGCAAACTATTAAGGAATTAGGCGGCGAGATGCCGGAGAATCTGCCCAAGCCTGAACTTGATATCAAAAAGCTAGAAAATAAAATAAAGAAAGAGATTAAAAAGAGCAAGAAACCACCGATGTTGGATGAATAAGTGTAAACCCGTCGAATTCGACGGGTTTAGAGAACAGTTGTCAAATTGCCTCGAAATTGAGGCAATTAACTTTCTGAATAGAAGACAGGGGGAAATCTAATGAGTAAAAAGCCCGAGTCCCCATTTGGACTATTAAGAAACAAATCAATCTGAGTCATGCTCTAATTGAAGAAATGAAAGTTATAAATGAACAGTGTGAACACATGGGAATTCCTAAGCTATTTAACAAAACTTTTGGAACCCACTATTCTGAGATGCCAGAGGGATTTCGAAATATACTTTTGCCAACTCTGAAAAATTATTATGACTTTGTTCTCGTGCTTGAAAAAATCATTGTGCATAATATTTCTTATAAAACATTTCAAAAAGATGCCCCGCATATACGAAGTATTGACCGCAAGGATGAATCAGGCAAAGATAAAGGAAGCCTCGTGATGTTTGAAGAATGGCTTAGTAAAAATATCCGGACACAAGAAAATCTCGCAGATTTAATAATTAAGCCATTAAAAAACATAAGAAATATTCGTCAAAAACCAGCACATGAATTAACATCTAACGAATATGATGTTACGCTATATCAGAAGCAGTTTAATTTAATGAATGATACATATACAGCAATCAGAGCTATAAGGATGTTTTTTGCTAATCACCCTTTAGCGAAAGATGTAAAAGTTCCAGAACACTTGGTTTCTGGAAAAGACATTGTGAATTATTAGAGATTCATAACTGGTCGTTTTTCACCAGTTTATCTTTAAAGTCTGCAGTCAATGTTTGCAGATTTTAATTCCTTGATCATTTTGCTGACCTCAGCAAAATGGTGTAAAATAGTGAAAGATATCTTTTAAATATATCACGCAATTGACTATTTGCGCATAACGTGTTATTATAATGTCAATAATATTAACAAAATAAGTACATAATAATAACAAGAGAAAGGAGCCCTTGCCTATGGAACGTTTTACTTACGGTGAATTTATCACGAACAAAATAGCTGATATTCCGTATGGGCAGTCATTTCAGACTGACATCATAGCGGAGGCAATGGCTGAAGAATATGCAATCCCTGTCCATAAAGCCAAACCAATTACCAACGTCACCTTGAAACGTTTGGCGGACAGGGGATTGATTGAGCGTTTTCAAAAAGGCGTTTATTATCGTGCCAAGCAAACCGTATTCGGTAAAGCTCGTCCGAGCGAAGATATACTTGAGGCACAGCTTCTTACCCGCCGCGGTAATGAAATCATCGGATACGAAACAGGATTATCCCTTATGAATAAAATAGGTCTGACCACACTTGTCCCCAAAAAGCGTGAGATTGCCACTAACGCTTACCGCAAAAATATAAATGACAGATATATCATTGCAAGAAAGCCGGTTATCACGGTTAACGCAGGTAATTTCCGCTATCTGCAGCTTCTTGATGTCATCAGAGATTTGCCGGAGGCACCTGTCGATGCTGAGAATCCTAAAGCACTGCTTCATGCCTTCACAGAAAAGAATGGGCTGGATACGGTTGAAACCTTGACATATGCCAAGCAGCACTACCCGCAAAAAACACTGCTCAACTTGGTAGATGTGCTGGTGGAGAGGTGATGGAAATGAAGCTGCATAAAGACAGAGACGCTTTTCAAGCGTTGCTTTCAACAATATCAGAAAAGACAGGAATCAGGGAAGATATTATAGAAAAAGATTACTACCTTACCCTGCTTCTTTCTGAGCTAGCTTTATGGCAAACAGAACTGCCTGCGTATTTCAAGGGCGGTACTGCATTATACAAGGCAATCGGGAGTCTGAAAAGGTTTTCTGAAGATATTGATCTGATGGTTGAAGTGCAGGATTGCTCAAAATCTCAAGGTAAAAAGAGACTGGAAACTGCGGCAAATGGCTACAGCTCTCTGACAAGAACGAGCGATAAAACCAGGGAGACTAACACAAAAGGAAGCATTACCAGCGTTTATGAATATCAACCGGTGACAAAAATTGATGTTGATGATACCCTTCAGAGATTCGGATATGTAAAAGTAGAAGCGACTTCCTTCACAGTAAGTGAACCCGTGGAATCTCTAATGGTTGCACCTTTGCTGTATATAGGGGCAGGCGATGAGCAACATGTTATTCTTCATGATTACTATGACGTGTTTCCTTTTGAAGTTAAGACTATCAAAATGGAGCGCATCTTCGCGGACAAGGTTCTGGCAGCTGAATTTTATTATCAGAGGCAAATGCTGTTTGATGTTGCAAAGCATTTATACGACCTGACTTTGATGATGAAAACCGAAAGAATCTCTGCCCTTCTTACTCAGCGAGATGAACTGCTTAAAATGCTTGAATATAAACGGCGGGAGGAACAAAACAGAATTGGCAGCGACTTGGCACAAAAGTCTTTTGCCGACTTCTGGCTATTCAAAGCCCTCGAAAGTGATGCTAAGTTACAGGCGACTTTTGCTGAAATGCAGAGGATTTACGTTTTTAACGACGCCGATGTAATACCGTTTACGGAAGTAAAAAAACAAATGATTAAGCTTTACAAGGTATTGCAGGAGATAGACAGAAAACTGAAATAATATAAGATTGTTTTTTGCTAATCATCCTTTGACAAATGACGTAAAAGTTCCGGGAATCCTAACGTGTGTGGAGCAAAAGCTGTGAGCTTGTCCGCAAGTATACAGTTTGCATTTGGAAGTTGCACAGAAACAACGGGAGGCTCTATAAGCAGCAGTTCATGATGGTTTGTCCATTATACATGCAGACAGCCATGCGTTTTGGCAAAAATCAGTTTTTTTAACAAAATGCTATTTATATTAAAGCTTAAACGGATGTGGAATATTTTGTCGGTTAGTGTTATCATTAATGCAATAAACATTTGTATTTTCGAGGTAGAGACAAAATGGGGCTTTTTGATGTGGTGCCAAGCAATTTCTTTTCGGTATTGGTATCAGGAAATAGAGAAATATACGTTGATGCGCTTATGCTTTTGCATCAGATTTTTAAATTCGAGTTAAACATTCGAGTGGATGATTATATTTCATCGCTGATTTCCATATTGGAAGGCAAGGCTTTTGTCCCCGAAGATGATGATGAGATGCAGGAAAACAGCCTAACACTAGGCGGAAAGGCTCGTTTGATACTGAATCGTTTCGTTAAAACTGGCTGGGTCGACAAGGAGTTCCTCGACGGTTCATTTATCGAAATCATTACACCGCGTAATTACGCCATATCAGTCATGAAATTGCTCAGCGAGTTGGGTGACAAGTCGCTGCACGAGTATAATTCACTTGTTTTTGCAACTTATTCCGGATTAAAGCAAGCGAAAAGCGAAAATGAATCACAAATGTATGAGGCCGTTTTATCTGCGAGAGCCAATACCGAACAGTTGGAATACGAATTACGCACGTTATACCATGGGATTCGTGGGTTCTTGCGCAGCATACAAGAGAAAAATGATGTTAATCTGTTGTTGCAAAATCACTTTGAGGAATACAAAAAGATGTCTGACCGAATCTATCATCCAATTAAAACGATGGACTCTATTCATCGCTACATGGCTCCAATCCAAAATATTTTATCCGATATACTGGCGGATGATAACCTGATGCGTATCATGCGTGAGAGGGCTATGACCGTTAAAAAGTATGACGATGAAGTTGAAGCAGAAAAGGAAATTATATCTGCGATCGACTATGTTTTGGACGCTTATCAGTCCGTGGGCGGTATTGTAAATGAGATAGACAGAAAGCATAGTACTTATACAAAAAGCTCCATTGAAAAAATACAATATTTAATGACAGCCGACCAAACCATCAAAGGTAAGCTCGTTGAAATGTTAAAAACATACGCAAAAGCAGCAAGCGGAGAGCGTAACGCTCTAGGGGATATGTTTGAAAGGAACATCCGTGTGAACCGTCAAGAGTTTGTGGATGGCAGAAGGACGAATCGAGCGCAATGGATATCGCTTTCCCAATATGATTATCCGCAAAAAGGAGGGCAAAAGTCATGTGGAATGAACAATATGAGGCTCTATCCTCTTATGAAAAAGGAGAGTTTCGCAGACTGGCCAACTATTTATAATCCCATACATACATGGTGAGATATGAAGTTCGATAAATTGAATTTTCTCACCGGAAAAAATGCTTCCGGAAAGTCTACAATTATCGACGCGATGCAATTAATTCTGCTGGGAGATACCAGCGGCAGCTTTTTCAATAAAGCAGCCGCTAGACATGGTAATAGAACATTAGCGGGATATCTCAGAGGTGAGATGTGTTATAAATTATGTGTAGATTCAAGTATTTAGTTTTTAATTATGTTATAGTGAAAACAAGATAGTTTCCATTAAGGAGCGGCACGGAGGAATAAAAATGTCAAATTTGAATGCTGAGGAATATAAATCATTTGAAGGTATCAAGCACATTCGTGAAAACGGAACGGAATTTTGGTATGCTCGTGAGCTTTCTGAGATATTACAGTATAACAAATGGGAAAATTTCCGAAAGGTAATTGACCGCGCAATTCTGGCATGTAAAAACAGTGGATTTTCAGTCTCTGATCATTTTCCTGACGTCAGGAAAACGATAACGATGCCTAAGAATGCAAAAAAACAAATCATCGATTTTGAACTCACAAGATATGCTTGTTACTTGATTGTTCAAAACGGTGATCCGCGAAAAGAAATCATCGCTCTGGGTCAAACCTATTTTGCTATACAGACACGGCGTCAGGAGGTCCAAGATGCCTTTAATCAGCTTGACGAAAATAACAAGCGGTTAGTTGTTCGTGGCAATATAAAACAATGGAATCAGCTCCTTGCTGAAGCGGCACACAATGCCGGAGTTATTACCGATGAGGAATTTGCAATCTTCCAGAATGCCGGATACATGGGGCTTTATGGTGGCATGACGGTCTCCGATATTCATACGAGAAAAGGCTTAAAGAAAAACGATAAAATCCTTGATTATATGGGCAGCACAGAGCTGATTGCTAATCTGTTCAGAATTTCGCAGACTGAAGAAAAGCTGAAGCGGGATGAGGTTTCCACGGTGGAAGCCGCAAATAATACCCATTACGAGGTCGGTGAAAAAATCCGTAAAGCCATTATTGAAATGGGCGCTACCCTTCCAGAAGATCTGCCGGTGCCGGAGAAAAGCATTCAAACCATTGAACGGGGAGGAAATCCGCAAGCTAAGAAATTCAAAAAAGAAGCTGATGCTGGATGAATAAATGAATATGTGGTATCCGATTGAAAATGGCCAAACTATTTGCTGACGTCAACAAAATGGTCAAGCGAAGGATATTAAGATTATCAAGGCGGCTAATACGCATGGATACCACATTTCTTAAATTGCCTCGAATTCGAGGCAATAATAACAAATTTGTTATTGTAAAACAATAACGAATATGTTATTATAATACTATAGATGAGGGGAACACTAAGAATGTTCGAAATTGAATTTTACGAAGACCGAAGCGGCAATGAACCTATAAAGGATTTCATAATTGAACTGCAGACAAAAGGACAAACAAGCAAAAACGAGAGTATTCGGAGTGAAAAAATTCTGACCTACATCAGAGTACTGCAGGAATATGGAACAAGAGCGGGAGAACCTTTTGTCAAGCACATCGAAGATGATATCTGGGAACTGCGCCCGCTGGATGACAGGATATTCTTTTTCTACTTCAGAGATAACACTTTTGTATTGCTTCATCATTTTCTGAAGAAAACAAAGAAGATTCCCCGAAGAGAAATTGAGCAGGCCAAAAGGAATTTAGCCGACCACCTTGAAAGGAGCAAATAGACATGGGAACTAATTTTAATAAGCTCTGGAATGACCCCAAATTCATTGACCCTTCACAGAAAGCTAAGATTGATTTTGAGGTAGCGCTGATTGGGAAACTGATTGAAGCCAGAGAATCCAAGGGACTGTCCCAAAAAGAGCTTGCCGAACTTGCAGGCTTAAAGCAGCCCGCCATAGCCCGGCTGGAAAGCATGAAGGCCACGCCGCAAATAGATACTTTATTCAAGATTTTGCAGCCGCTTGGGTATACATTGGCTATTGTCCCTTCTGAACAACCACAAAAGTAAGATCAAACTGGTCGATTTCGACCAGTTTATTTTTATACTATTTCCCACGCAAAGTGATATAATATCTCAAAGTTTGATTAATATATTTTCCCATTAAATATACTAATCATTTAATCCCTTTCCATTGAGAATTTGCTGCATACATTTTTCAACCCTTGACTCTCGAGTTTTGGATTGCTTGGGTTCGGAAAAATAGAGGATGTATGCCCGTTGGCGTCCCGGAGTCAATGCTTCAAAAGCAGTTTTCAAGGCAGGGATTTCATCGAATTTTTTTTGAAATTCTTCAGGAATTGTGAATTCCGTATTCTTTTTTAAATTCACTCCCAAACCGGCTTTTTCAACTTCAATGGCTTCATAAACATAGGCTTTCAAGATGGTTTCCACTGCAACTATTTCTCGAACATTGGTGAACCGAATCTGGCGCCCCGCCTGTACATTCTCCGTTTGTTGTATTAAAATACCATGGGCGTCATGTAACAGGGCTCCTTTGAAAAACAGAAGCGCACAGTATTCTTTAAATCCATGTATTAAAACTATATTACTTTCCTGAAACGTGTAACAAGGTTTACCCCACTTAAATTCTTCGGTCAGCTGGCAGTCAAGAACGATCATCCTCAATTTCTCAAATTCTTCCTGCCTCTTTTTGGCTTTGCTTAAATATTCGTCAACCTTGGGATTCATTCTACTATTTGTCATCAAAGAACACTCCATTTCATTCCTTACAGGAATGCTTTTCAATTCTTCGGTCAGCTGACATTCAAAATACCTATGTCCTGTTAAAGCTCATCAGGTACCGCTCTCCCAGGATGCCAGATATTTAATCTGTTCCCCGGTGAGAACATCAATTTCCACTCCCATGGAAGCCAGCTTGAGCCTTGCAATTTCATTGTCCACTTCTTTGGGCAGTAGATAAACCTTGCTTTCCATTGTTCCCGAATTCTTTACAATATATTCGGCTCCAAGAGCCTGATTTGCAAAGCTCATATCCATAACTACCGCAGGATGCCCCTCTGCAGCAGCAAGGTTCAGAAGCCTTCCCTCCGCAAGCAGAAATACCTTTCTTCCATCCTTCATGATATATTCTTCGACAAAATCTCTTACCGTCCTTTTTGATCCGGACAAACCTTCTATGGCAGTTATGTTGATTTCATCGTTGAAATGTCCGGAATTGGCGATGATAATACCGTCTTTTGCCAGTTTTATATGCTTTTCATCAACAACGTTCAGATCTCCTGTGACTGTAATGACTATATCGGCTATCCTGATTGCATCTTCCAGCTTCATTACCCTGAAGCCTTCCATAACAGCTTCTATAGCTTTAATATGGTCAACTTCGGTAACTATGACATTTGCTCCCATGCCTTTTGCCCGCATAGCAAGGCCCTTGCCGCACCAGCCATAGCCGCAGACTACAAAGGTCTTGCCGCTGAGCAATACATTCGTTGCTCTGAGTAAACCGTCAAGGGTGCTTTGCCCTGTACCGTACCTGTTGTCAAAAAGATGCTTGGTATCAGACTCATTTACGGCAATGATGGGGATTTGCAATGCGCCGTCTCTTTCCATACTTTTCAGGCGGATTACACCTGTAGTGGTTTCTTCCGTTCCACCGATTACATTTTTCAGGACAGTATCCCTATATTTCTGATGGATCAGCCCCACAAGATCACAGCCGTCGTCCTGGGTCATGTCCGGACCATGTTCAATTGCAGCTATCAGGTGCCTGTAATATGTGTCCCTGTCTTCCCCCTTAATTGCAAAAACCGGTACTCCATAATCCACTACCAGAGAAGCTGCAACGTCATCCTGGGTGGAAAGGGGATTGGATGCGCACAGTACAATGTCGGCTCCGCCTTCTTTCAAGGTGCGGATCAGATTTGCCGTCTCTGTAGTCACATGCAGACAGCAGGACATCTTTTTCCCGGCAAGAGGCTTTTCTTTTGCAAACCTCTCTCTGATCATTTTCAAAACAGGCATCTGGTTGTCGGCCCATTCAATTCTCAGTTTGCCTCTTTGCGCCAGAGACTAGTCCTTAATATCACATTTTACCATTTTCAAATACCTCCGAAATTTTCATAATACCTTTTATTAAATTCTTCCATAGTGTATTTATGTTCTGTCGGCCCTTTGTGCTCTACTGCATAGACAGCCGTAACACTGGCATATTTACCCATGACGTCAAGCCTGGCGCCTTCAAGGTACCCTTTCAGCAAACCTGCTCTGAAAGCATCTCCGGCGCCTGTGGGATCAATGACTGCAAAGGGTTTTGCCGCCGGAACATGAACCCTTTCATTCCGGGTGCTCAGTATGGAGCCTTTTTCACCCATAGTTTCCACAACAAGCTCCGCTTTGTTCAGAATCTCGCCAATTGTCAGCCCTGTTTTCTCCCGCAGCATTTCATATTCATATTCATTAAATATGACAATCCTGGCGCCCATAGTTCCGGAAACCAATTCCTGAGGTGAAAGCCTCGGAATCTGCATTCCTGGGTCATACAGATATGGTACCCCGATTTTTCTGCATTCATCACACCATTTTGACATTGCCGCAGGTTCCGTAGGCGCAATAATTACCAGTGACACATCATCCATACAAATATCATTCAGGCTGATTTCAGGATCCTTTGCCATAGCCCCGGGATAAAAACCTGTTATCTGGTTGTTTGAAAGATCTGTGGTAATAAAGCATGAAGCTGTGTAATCATCCTCAAGAATTCTTATAAGCCCCGTGCCCACTCCATTACTTTCCAGCCATTGCCTGTACTCGGCAAAATCCCTGCCCGCCGTTCCCAGAACTTCGGGCTTCTGACCGGTCAGGGCCAGGCTGTATGCAATGTTGGGGGCAGTCCCTCCTCTTACCTTTTTCAAGCTCTTAACAAGAAAGCTGACGTTCAAGACATGGATCCTGTCGGGAAGGATGTGATCTCCGAACTGTCCCGGAAAATCCATGATATGATCATAAGCAATTGATCCGCCGACAATTATTTTACCCATATAAACCTCTTTTCACAAAATCTCGGGATATTGAGCCCCTCCCGATTTCAGGTAAATTCTGCTTAGGCAGAATACCTCAGTTTACTACTTTACCGCTGTCATTATGAATATGTTGGGCAGCGACTCCAATTCTATTTCCTTAAAGCCGCATTTATCAAACCACTCTCTAATTTCGTCAGCAGCAAAGCCCTGCCAGACATCGTGCATCTTTTCCTTCAGTTCCTTGTTGGAATGCTCCTTTAAATCGGCCAGAAAAACTTTTCCGCCGGGTTTCAATATTCTCTTGATCTCTTTAACCGCCTGCTCCGGATCTTCAATGTGGTGAAGGTACATATTGGCGCAAACAAGATCAATACTGGAATTGTCCACCGGAACACCGCAGCCGTCGCTCTCCAGCGTCTCAATATTTGACACGCCTTCGGCGCCTGCCTTCCTGGCAAGCTCCCTGAGCATTTCTCCTGAAATATCTACTGCTATCACCTTTTTGACATATCCTGCCACTGCGCGTGACAAATATCCGTCGCCTGCCCCAAGATCCATCACCGTCATCCCGCTTTTCAGCAATTTCATTTCTACAAGCTTGTTTTTTACCGATTCGTCGTAATAACCCCGGCGAATGTCCTCCCATTCAGGAGCCACACGGTTGAAAAATTCCTTTGCTTCGCTTTCGCTTGATGAATAAGCTTGAGAATCCCCCGAAGACAGCCACTCCACCAGTGCTTTCCGGCTGAATCTCCATTCCCTTCCTATTTTCCTTGCAGGCACCTTTTCTTCCTTAAGGAGTTTGATAAATGTTTTAATGCTGACGTTAAAAAGCTCCGCTGCTTCTTCCATGTTGAGAATTTCCTTGTCCATGAACTTACTCCCTGTCATATTGGATTTTTGCCAAAATATCTCAAAAATAAAAAGAGTCAATATTTGTATTATATACCAACTCCTTTTTATTATCAACAGTTATTTTCAATTATATTCACTATATTTTCATTCTTACAGCCATTATTTACATCCAGTTCTGCATCTATCTCACCATGTCGATTTGCAGCTCTGCATCTATCTTACCATGTCAATTTGCAGTTCTGAAACTTTATCGTCCTTAAAGACAATGGAAAACAGCTCATAGCCGTCATAAGTATATCCCCAGTGGGTATCGTCTTCAGTATTGTCAGGCTCACCGTAAAGCTCCCTGACCCGATCCTTTCCGTCGCCCACTTTTAGGCCTTTTGGAGTCGAATAGCTTTCGCTGTTAACATTCATTGTGTAAACCGTATCGTCAATAATGTATATTTCCGTACCATCGTCATAAAACAAGGTAGTTCCGCCAAGTTCACCCGTTTCCTCCTTGATAAGTTTGGCTTTCATCGTCTTTTTAACATTCTCATAAGCCATATCGATATATATTTCACCCAGCTTTAAATCATCAAGTGAAATCTTATTGGCGCCGGAATCAAGTTTTGGCCCTTCCATACGGGTCCTCAGGCTCATTGCAATATTAGTCAGCTTATCGGAATTCTGTTGGTACCATGTTGTATTATCTTTATAGTTCACATAAAAGCAAATATATGTATCTCCATCCACCCGTACAAAATAAACTCTGGAATTATTCTGTATTTTTTTGCCCGACTCGCCGTCATTAAAAGTGAAATCCTCGATTTTGCCGCTATTTCCGGCAAGCTTCCGGTAATACTCCTCCTCGGCGGTTTCTTTAAGGAGGCCATACACTCTGACGTCCATATCGGCTGCATCCGGGATAATAAAGTACCCGTCGCCGTTTTTCGACTTGTCCACAGCCTTCCAGCCTTCAGGCAAATCAAACCAGAAGTCAAAGGCTTCATTATATGCCGTCTTGTATCCTTCGACTGCATTCGGGTAATATTTTGCTTCCTTGCCATTATTATTTGCCGGGGAATTATTATCTCCGGAATCACTCGTTTTTCCTCCAGCCATATCCCCCGTCCCTGCACTTTCGGAGGAATTATCCTGTGTCGAATTCTGCCTGCCGTCAGGCTTTACATTTGAACATGCAGAAACGCCGCCTGCAATCAATGCTATTAATATAAATAAAATTATAATCTTCTTCATACTCTTGATCTGCTCCCTTTAAAAACTGACTGATACCTAATTATATCATATTGCTGCTTACAGTACTATAGCGCAAGTTACATTACAATGTCGGTATTTTATCTCATCACCGGTCTGCAAGCTTTCCAGCCTTGTACCGTGAGATGTTGAAGGATTGCCAGTCATTGTTTTTCAATGCTTTTTCACTTTTTGCCTTTATCAACCCGGCTATATCCGCCGCCACCTTTTCATCATCAGTCACTTTAAGCTTTGCTATCTCGGGTAATGCATCGTAGGATAGGGACGAAAGATAATCAACATCTATCGTTTTTGTCTTTTGATACCTGTCAATATTATTCCTTGCAATTATACAATCGACATTAATGTAGTTTACAATGACAAAAGCGGCTACCGCTGTGATAATAAAAGGCTTTGCCAGTGAAAACCCGTCACTCCATATCCTGAAAAGTGAAATTGCAAATAAAACAAGCATAAATATCATGAACGCCTGGGTAAACACCCTTAAATATGTAAAACCGTAAGCTCCTTCATATAGCAGCATCCGGTAATAGGCTGATACCAGCATGACAGCAGTATTTCCCACAAGGAGTGAATACAAGCCCCTGAGGAATTTACCGGCTGCTCCCCTGTCCATTTTTGTAAAGCCGATAAACAATAACATGATCCCAAAATTGATTATTGTCACTACAATTAATTCAAAAAATCCCCTGCGGGCATATCCGGAATAAGTCAAGCTGTCCGGCAATACCTGATTGCCGCCTCCAAAAAGATATGCAAACTGTATAACTACAAACACCAGATATATGGCATTTACAAGGATCATTACGGTAATTGCAACCACCGGATCCCATACTTTAGGCAGCCTTATGCTTCCATCCCCTTCAATGGACTTTACCGGCTTCTTCCTCTCAATCAGGCTATAAATAAAGCTGAAGGAAGTGACAAAAATAAGTGTGAAGAAAATAGCTCTGCTAAAATACTCTCCGATATTGATCCCTGCAAAAATGTCAGTGATGCGGAACATATAGCTTTCAAATATCCTGTCGGCCGAAATGAGCAAGGAAACAACAATGAATAGTAACGGTACGGAGATGAGAAGTCCCAGCAACACTTTACCAATTACGCTGCCGCCTGAATTTTTAGTTTTTGCAGGAAAAGCAGAAGCTATTACCTTAAAAGGCTTTGTAACAAAAGCAAAAACCCTGTAAAAGAAACCGTATATAATATCGATTAAAAATCCGGGAGTATCCCAGGAGAAAGTATTGTTTTCCGTGATTAATATTGCCTGTACAACAATAAGCAGGGTTATGGCCATGAAATCAAGAACCTGGAAAACCATATTTGAGTAGAACAAATAAGTAAGGGATAAAAGTATCACAGGTATCGTGAGCGTCCATGGGAGATTCGGTTTGAATCTCAACTTTTTACCGCTGCTTATGAAAAGAACCGCATAAAAAGCTGCCACAAAAACAGGTATTGAAAGCCCCAATTCACTTGCAAAAAACAAAATATTTGCCAGTATGCCCAGAAATATTGTGCCAATTAGTAGAATAATGTGCTCTTTCCTCGCAGCTCTATAGCTCTTTTCCATCGTTGCCTCCACTTCCGCCGGGCTCACCGGCATACTCAAGAATATCTCCCGGCTGACAGTCCAATTCCCTGCAGATTGCGTCCAGTGTGGAAAACCTGATAGCCCTGGCCTTATTATTTTTTAAAATAGAAAGGTTTGCAAGAGTGATATCCACTCTGGATGCAAGCTCCGACAGCCCGATTTTCCGTCTGGCCATCATTACGTCAAGATTTATAATTATCGCCATTGGTTCCTCCTAGTAGGATGTCAAGTCTAATTTCATACCATACTCATTAAGATTAGTGCTTATAAAATCAGAATTAGGCTTGACACCATAGTATATTTTTAAAGTTGACGGTGAACTAGATCGTCAGATCGTTTTCTTCCTTTACTTTCAATGCTTGATGGAATACCTCCGCCAGTACGATTGCAAAAAGGCCGGCAATAACAAAGACCATAGCAAGGATTATTGTGAGAAAGGAATTGAAAAGCAGAATTTTCAAAAGATATAGTACTGCAATAGCTAAGGAGGAAACTGCAATATGACGGAGACTTTTTACGTTATCCTCCATAAACGGGTTCTTCCTTCCCAGAGTCTTTAAAATCCTTCTGATATTATAAAGTATAATCAGCGCCAGAAATCCCGTGATATAAAGAAATGGAAGTAGAAACCAGTATTTCTCACCTGTCCCCAGGTATAACGAACCTAGATAACGTTGAAGCAATACAGGCAGGAAAGCAATGATTACCGCGCCTCCCAGCATAACCAGTTCCAGAAGATGCTTCAATATCCCAGTCAAACCTTTTTCATCCAGAATCCTCATGAAAAGCAAGCCTCCCTATGACTTATACTAATAGCGTAAACTAACTATTGATGGCATTTTAAATCTCATATACTTTATATCCCTTGCAAAATACAACACAAATATTTTTATGCGATATATTTTAAAAAGATATTCCGGCAGTTTTCGCTGTTGTACTATTAATTAAGTTACTATTAATTTCCACAAGGATATTATACTCCGATATTTATTTAATATCAATACTTTTTTATCGTTTTTCAATAATTTTAACTGTGACCATATTAACTGTGATCAAAATTTGCGAAGCCCCCTCCCTCCCGGATTTGGAAACATATATTGATTCGCTATGTCAGAATACTTCTAGAATACAAAAAGCCTTCGGCTTTAGGCGGCTTTCTTTTGTTTTTTAATTGGACCTTGGGTGTAACTTTTAATTTGCTTCGTCCAACTATTTTTACATGATTGCGTCATAAATTTTCCTAATAAACTGCGCCTTTTAATATAAATTTATTTATTAATACATGTATAAAGGAAAGTGATAAAGGCAATATTTAGTTTTAGCAGAGCATATACTTGACATATGACAAGTATATGCTTATGATGTATACTGAGAGGTGGTGGCGATAATGCAAACAAAAGTCATTCTTGAAAAACAAGATCTTACATATCTGTCTTGGACGAAAATCCGGAATTCTTCAGGAACAGCAGGATCTTTTCTTAAGTCATATTTCGACCTTGGTGGAGAGAAAGTCTATTATAAGCTTTCCAACTATGATGCTTATAAAGGGATTGTTGGCCATGAGTGCGTCAACGAACTGATTGTGGATCGTCTGCTGACCATCCTTGGGGTTGAGCATCTGAACTACCATCTAATACATGCGGACATTTTGATTGATGGGCAGCCCCATGAAACTTACCTTTGTGCCTCCTCTGATTTCAAGAAACGCGGCGAAAGCAAGATTGCTCTGGATACCTACTACCAGGCTGAACGAGAGGATGGTGAAAAACCACTGGACTTTTGCCTGCGCAACGGTTGGTCGGAGTATATATGGAAGATGTTGGTTGTAGATTTTCTGATACTGAACAGAGACCGTCACGGGGCCAATATTGAGGTGCTGCGTAACTCAAAGGTAAAAACACTGCGCCTTGCACCGCTATTTGACCACGGTCTCTCCCTGATTTTCAACTGCAAGGATAAAGAGGCTGCCCATGCATTCGATATTATGGCAGATAAACCGGTGCAGTGCTTCGTCGGTTCCAAATCTGCGGAAGATAACCTGAAGCTGATTCCGAAAGATAGTTTACCGCGATTGAATCCTCTTCGGGAATCTAATCGTGAGATGCTGTTTACCAATCTGGAAACTGTTTTATCGCAGGTATGTATAGACAAAATATGGGAAATGCTTTGGCGGAGGTGGATGTTTTATGAAGATTTTTGCAATCAGGAATGAAACCGATCCTGCCAGCAAAGATATTGCTTTCCTGATCTACTACGAGCGGGATAAGCGGTTTTACATCGAGCTTCCGGAAAACGCAGACCCTTGGGAAACGCCGCTTTTACTGTCCTCCTTCCTGAAGCGTGGCGAACAGACGGTAAACGCCTACTGGAGCAGAACGTGGGTGCAGCAGCGCATTACTCCATCCGACCGGCAGAATCTTGGGCAGATATTGAAAGATAACGGGCTAGAAGCCTACGATGAGTTTGATTTGCTAATGCTGGCAGACGGTCGCTGTGCTCAGGACGATTATTATCTGGTATCTATCTCTGAGGCGGATCTGCCGGAGAGCTTTGTGCGACGCTTTCAGAAGAAAGTAGAAGATGTCGTTCCACTCACAAAAAAACAACTATTAGTCTTCTTTCGGGACGGGAATGTAAAAATGTGTGATGTGGAGTCGCTTCTGGCAAACGACAAAACCTTTTCGCCTATCTGGAAAGATGAGAATCTGTTCCGTAGCGTCTGTATACAGCCGGGTGGCTATGGAGTCTGTTGGGGCGAAAATTTGAATATCGCGGATGATGTACTCTATGACCGCGGCAAGGATGTTCCGCTGTCCCTGGAGGACTTCCGGCGGTTCGTTGAAAGCCGAGTCGTCAACACGGCAGAAGCTGCTGAACTGCTCGGCTGTTCCCGGCAAAATATCGAAGATCTAATCCGCCGTAACAAGCTGCACCTCATAAAAGCCACGCCAAAGAATAAGCTCTTTTTGAAAAGTGAAATCATCCAGCGGAACTGGAAGTAAACTTTGCTGAATACTTAGTGATTTGTCGTATGACAAGTTCTTCTCTTCGTCGGCAAGCAAGCAAAAACAGTTGCTGTCCTTCGCATGACAGCAACTGTTTTGCTTTTCCTATCGGTTTGGGGTACGGTTCAATTAAGTTTCCCTATTAAACCGTGCCTTTAGGCGGCTTTCTTTTTGTATACAATGTGAACTATTGGTAGAACTGTAATATGATTGAATTTGCGCGGACGGTAACTGCACAATTAATTTGAAAGACGACCTCTTACAAAGGCAGAATATTTCTTCTTCCTTTTAATACTTTACACACAACTGTTGACTGTTTTCCATTTTGTGGGGTATAATAGTTGTAGGGTGATAAAAATGAGTCTTCTTATTCGTACTGTTCAGAAGGAAAAAGAACGGATAGATTATATGCTCAGCAAATATCTGCAGCAGCTAAAAGAACTGCCCAAAGGCTCAATAACGACAAAGCGTGTCGGAACAAACACTTATTATTACTTGAAATACCGTAATGGCAAAAAAGTATTCACCGATTATCTTGGCAAAGATGGTGAGCGGGTTCAGCGTGTCCGCGCCGAGCTTGAAAGGCGCAATCATATAGAAGCGATGGTAGCGCATTTGCGCATCGAACAGTCACTGGTAGACAGAGTTTTGGAGGAATGATGATGATTTTATATCATGGCAGTAACGTGGCAATCGAACAACCGCGTTTCATCCAACTAACACGCTTTTTGGATTTCGGACCCGGTTTTTATACCACTGAAAACAAAGTACAGGCAATTTCATTTGCAGAGAAAGTATTTCGCCGCAGAAATGAAGG
>VEPD01000080.1 GCA_012027035.1 Ruminiclostridium sp.
CAATAGGACTCATCAAGGCAAACACGACATATGAACAATCCAAAGGCACAAGGCTTGCCACGTATGCTGCACGTTGTATAGAAAATGCTATACTCACATTACGGCTCAGACGGGGTTGGGAGATGGAAAACATGCTCCTTTTTGCGAGAAATGGAGACCTTTTCGCAACATAGGGAAAAACGTGGTTATAATGGTGAGGCATACCCCCGAAGGTGTGACTTATGCTCCCTTGTATATCCACAGTTTCCAGTTGCTTTTGCCTCATCATCAGGCGGAAGCTGAAAAGTTCAATAGCATTGATCCGGATAAGATTGCCTCCACAGGGGACAAGCTTCGGTATTTCCGCTACAAAAAAGCACTTTTTCAACGTGAGGTAGCCGACTATGCAGGGCTGGACAGAAGCACTTATATCAGGTTTGAATCCGGTATGGATTTTTACCCTCCGGACAAGCTTTATAAAATTGCCGAACTGCTGGAAGTGGATATTTCTGACTTGCTTGATGGATACAATACATTTATCCATAATGGACAAGGGCAGCAGATACGTGCTATACGCAAGCGAATGAAGCTGACCCAGAAGGAATTCGGGAAACGTTTTGGAGCCCACGCCGGAAAGGTAAAGAGGTGGGAAAAGGGGAAAGCTAGGATATTTAGAAGTACATGGATTAAGTTGTTTTCTAAAATGGCAATTTATCATTCTTCTCAATAACCATATATAAACACATATATTGATTCTGATAAAGAAGAAAAAGCTTAAAAACTTGCTATTATCAGGTTTTCACAATGTCAAGTTTTTATAATTTTCCGGTTGACCTTGAGATTTTTCAATTTTATTTAGTAAATGTAACTTTTGTTCTTTTGGACAGGAAAGTTTTTGAATGTAGCTAATAACCGCCTGTGCATGTATCATGGCTATACGTTTTTGCAATGTTTGGATGTCTTCTGATCTTTTTGGATAGTGGACGATTACATTCATTTCCTGCCCTCCTTCTATGAAATTTTCAAGGTACTAAAATCATATGTTATACTGTTTGTCTGTTATTTCTACTATATTTCAAATTCTTCTTCATCCTCATAAGCCCAGTCTATATAATCAGTTATATAATGTTCTTTCCATTGAAGTACTTCTTCCAGAATGCTGGTAATATTGGGAAGTACCATATTATTTCGATTCCATTGTTGTTCATATTCATGTAATGCTTTTTAGAAAGACATTTCAGTTCGTGTTGTTTTAGTAATATCTCAATCTCCTGATGAGTAAGCCTGTCAAATCGATATTGTTAAGATACATATCCTGTAAATGCTTATAATCATCAGGAAAATAGATCCAGCCAAGCTCCAGTAAGATGTTTTGCAAGACTTGAAAGTCGTTCCAACCATGCTTGATTAATTTATCATTTACCTTCAAGGTACTTTCAATATTTTCTTTGGAGAAGTCACCATAACTCATGAGATTTCTATTTTCGCAGTTCATTTCTTTTTTTAGTCCATACCGTTCGGCAGCATTTTTGCCTATAAAGAACATAATATTTTTTTTACCGAAATCGGCGTCAAGACCTAACATATCCAAATTGTGTAGAAAGTCCTGCCGATTTGCGGACTTTTCCAAACAAGCTGCAATATCTTGGGCAAGCATTTGTTTCCAGCTTGCCTCTTTAGCCCGGTATTCGCCTGATTGCTGCCAGCCATTACTTTTATCGATGACCGTTAGCCCGTACTCTAGGCATAAGCTGTCGGATAGCTCCCGCAGACGTTATATGTCATTTCTGCTGGATTGCCATTTCCGGCCGGTTTTCCAATTGACTGAATTCAGTAATATATGATTATGTAGCTGGCTCCTATCAGTATGAGTGCAAACGACTCCTTGAAAGCCGTCAAAGTTTTCAAGGAGCCGTTGTCCTATTTCATGGGCAATCTTGCTATTCAGTTTGTCGTCCACCGAAAAGGATTGGACAATGTGGATATACTGCCTTCCCGTATCCTGTTGGAAATCCAGCTTTGTATTTAACATCTGCTGCCAGGCACATTCCAGAAGGCAGTCCTTTGCAGAACAGAGTAATCCGTCTTCTGTTTTGGCGGGATTCTGTACATAATCGAGAACTGCTTTCAATGCATAGGTTTTTCCCAGTTTGCGGTTGATGATTTTAATGATCGCCATCTGCATCACCGCCTTTTAGCCGCTCTTTTACAGAGTCCATCACACCGCAGAATTTATTTTTCATTTCCTCCACATGTGGAGCATACCCTCCGTTCCTTTCATTTTTCTTTGGACAAAAGCAGTTTTAATCCTCTTCTTATCGCCTCGGTTCGGGAAATATTATACTTTGTACAATAAGCAGTTAATGCGCTACTTATTTCTTCGTCAAAACGTACCTTGATGCTAATATTTTTAGGATTATCCGCTTTTGGCCGTCCTGTTCGTGGGCTCAAAAAACATCACCTCACTTTTTGCACTCCACAAATTCATTATATATATTGCACTCCAAAAAGTCAATAAAAAACTGGTGTAACTTGTAAAAAGTATTTTTTGCGGCTATAATAAATATATAACAGTTCAAAGCGGTGAGGATATGGAACAAACAATATATCAAATCAATGAAATAAAATCAAAGCTTCGTCCTATTTTCGAAGCTGCTCCTGTATATCGTGCCATATTGTTCGGGTCTTATGCAAAAGGCAACCCAACCGATCAAAGCGATATTGATATTGTCATTGACAGCAAGGGCGAGCTTTTAAATATCGCTTTCTATGGTGTGCTGGAGGATATTGAAACAAAACTTGAAAAGCGTATTGATCTGTTTGAAATATCCGAGTTAAGCAGGAATATGGCCATTTGCTCAGCAGTAGAACGAGAGGGGATTGTCTTATATGACAAGTAAGGATAGGATTATCCTGCAAAAAATATGCATCTACATCAATGATGTAACTCAATACGTGCATGAGCTTCCTTTTGAGCAGTTTATGTCAGATAAAAAAACAATTTCTGCATGTGCTTTTACAAAATATTTTGCTTATTCTTAATATTATTTGGTTTATCGCTTGCAAAATAACCAAATAGTTATCGATATTCGAATACCTGCTATTCGTTTGAAAATGAATGCTGCCAATCTGCCTGCACCTAAATGAATATACTTTTAGGCAATAATAAACAAACACTTGAATTTGTATAAATAGTGTGATAACATCAGCTTATGAGTTGCAAACTTATGAGTTTGTAAATAATGAGGTGATTACAGATGTTTATAGGAAGGCAACAGGAGCTGAAAAAGCTGAATATAATGTATGAAAGCAGTCAATTTGAGTTTGCTGTGATATACGGCAGGCGAAGAGTTGGTAAAACTACGCTTATTAAGGAATTCTGCAAGGGCAAAAAAGCCATTTATTTTATTGCCCGTGAAGCCAATGAATTGATTAATATAGAGAATTTCAGTACGGATGTTTTTGCTGTTACGTCAAAGGAATCGGAAGGTAATGTATATTTCCCGAACTGGGAAAAGGCCTTTGACTATATTTATAAAATATCCTGTGATGAAAGAATTATCCTGGTTATTGATGAATATCCCTATCTGGCTCAAAGCAACAGGGCAATCTCGTCCATTATACAGGCTCATATTGATATGAAACTGAAGGAAAGTAAACTCTTTTTGATTCTTTGTGGTTCATCCATGAGTTTCATGGAGTATCAGGTATTGGGGTATAAAAGTCCTTTATACGGAAGACGCACTGCCCAGTTTAAAATCAAACCCTTTACTTATTATGAATCTGCTGAGTTATTGAATGGTTTTAATGACGAGGAGCAAGCTGTACTATATGGAGTAACAGGGGGAGTTCCTGAATATCTTGCAAGGATTAGATTGAATTTGAGTGTGAAAGAGAATATTGAGAATTTATTTTTAAGCGAATCCGGGCATCTGTTTGAAGAGCCGGTCAATCTATTGAAGCAGGAATTAAGAGAACCTGCTACTTATAACGGAATCATTGCGGCTATAGCGAACGGCGCGTCAAAGCTTAATGAAATTGCTACAAAGAATGGGCTTGAAAGCAATAAATGTGCAAAGTATATTTCTGCTCTAATGGCATTGGGAATCATTAAAAAAGATAAGCCCCTGACAGAAGATGAAGGCCGGAAGAGTATTTATTTGCTGGATGATCAGATGTTTCGCTTCTGGTATAGATTTATTCCCGGCAATATGAGCAGTATCGCTACAGGATTATACGGTATCGTATATGATAAAGCTGTAGCTCCACATCTATCTATTTATATGGGACAGATTTTTGAACAGATTTGTACCCAATACCTTATAAGAGAAAACGCGAAGCTGACTTTACCCTTTGTGTTCGGGAGGATCGGCAGATGGTGGGGGAACAATCCGGATAAGAAGCGGCAGGAGGAAATAGATATTCTGGCGATTGATGAGGATGATGCGATTTTCGGAGAGTGCAAATGGAGAAATGAACCAACTGGCATAGGAGTTCTGAATGAACTGGTTGAAAAGAGTGAGCTTTTTAAACAGTATAAGAACAAATATTATATTTTGTTTTCTAAAACCGGATTTACCAGGGAACTGGAGGACGCAGCTGCGAAGATAAATAATACGGATTTGGTGGACTTGAAGAAGCTATATGATAAGTAATTGGATATATATCATAAAGGCGATGTGAAGACAGGGAAAATTAAATTCAAACAAAATAGATGTCTATTCCCTCAAGTCCAAATTTACCGGCAAAGGCGGAAGCATCGAAAACCAGATAGAATTATACCGTCAGTATATGCATGTCCATTTCGCGAATATCAAGGACGAAGATATACTGATTTACGAGGATGAAGGATTTTCTGGAGGTAATGAAGTAAAACTCGTGCATTTGATATGCTACAAATTTCTTGAAACCAATTTACTCATAAAAACAAAACTTACCTGAAAAGACCTCCGGAATGTAAAGTAAAGTATAACCAGTTATATACGAATACGACCACTTATCGAAAATCTATTTACAACCGGCTTTTTTGCAAATATATTAAAAGCAGGCGATGGGAGATAGTGTGATGAAATTTGAGGTCTTAATAGATAAAAACTGTAAAGAACCAAAAATAATAATTCATACGGATAAAATGACAGATGAAATCGGCGAAATAATAAAGCGCATTTCGGAAACATATACGGATACAATTACGGCATTTTCACAAAGGGGTGCTGAAATCGTTGAATGTAAAGACATACTTAGTATTTTTTCCGAAAATCAAAAAATACACCTACAAACTGAAAAAGAAAAATATACGGTGAACGCAAGGCTGTATGAGCTTGAAGAAAAGCTGGACAGCAAAATATTTATACGGATTTCAAATTCGGAGATTGTGAATATCAGAAAGATTATCCATATGGATGTAAGCTTGGCAGGGACTATCTGTATT
The DNA here is from genome assembly GCA_012027035.1 of Ruminiclostridium sp. Taxonomy (GTDB): domain Bacteria; phylum Bacillota; class Clostridia; order Acetivibrionales; family DTU013; genus MnB-11. Next base: position 5,411 of record VEPD01000080.1, read on the forward strand.
TTTTTGCAAGGCAATTTCAAAGCATACGTTTCCCGCCGCTATGTCCCCAGAATTAAAAAAGTGTTGGGAATACGGAGATGATTATTATGATAAAGAAAGCAGGCATTCGGGCTGCTCATGGTTTTGCATATGGCGTGTTGGCCGGACAGATTGTTATGATTCTTATTTCGCTGAGTTTGGAAGATGGAAAGTTTTTTCAGTTTGTCCCAAAATTAAGAGCATTATTCAATAACGAGATTGAGGCCGTGATTGCTCAAACAGTTTTGACAGGTATCATCGGAACTGTTTTTGCTGCAGCTTCGTTAGTATTTGAAATAGAAAAATGGAGTATTTTAAAACAATGTGTTATACATTTTCTTATAACGGCAGCATTTTGGGTCCCAATTGCATATCTTTTCTGGTTGCCGCAAAATATACAGAGTATTATTATTTGCTTTGCAGGCTTTTTAGTAACATATGTTATTAACTGGCTTATACAATACTTTATTTCAAGGAACGATGTTAAGAAGATTAATGCAAAAATAGGATTTATTAATAAACAAAACAAACATGATTAATATAGAAAAAATACCATTAAGCAGGGGGGTAATTAATATTAATGCAATAGAAATAAACGGATTGACTAAAAACTTTAAAACACGCAAGGCTGTTGACAACCTGGTACTTTCAATAAAAAAAGGTGAAATTTTCGCCTTGCTGGGCCAAAATGGCGCGGGAAAGACAACAATTATAAAAATGCTTACCTGTCTGCTTACGCCTTCAAGCGGCGATGCCCTTTTACTTGGAGACAGTATTATCACAAATACGGAGGCCGTCAAGCAAAAAATCAATGTTTCCCCGCAGGAAACTGCAGTTGCTCCAAATCTAACCGTGAAAGAAAACCTTGAACTGATTGCATCGATATATGGCAACGATAAACATATTGCACGCGCAAAGGCCGATAAGATGATGGCCTCCTTCGGACTGGCAGAAAGAGCAAAGGACAGAGCAAAATCCTTGTCAGGTGGAATGCAGCGCCGGTTGAGCATCGCAATGGCTCTCATATCAAATCCCGAGATCATCTTTCTCGATGAACCGACACTTGGGCTGGATGTCCGCGCCCGGCGTGAGCTATGGAATACTTTAAGTGCATTGAAAGGTAAGATAACAATTATATTGACAACCCATTATCTCGAAGAAGCTGAGGCGTTATCTGATAGAATCGGCATTATACACGATGGTAGATTGAAAGCTCTTGGTACTGTGGAACAGTTGAAAACAGCAGTGGGAAAAACCACCCTTGAAGATGTTTTCCTTAAATTGACTGAATCGGAGGGAAGCCTATGAGATTTTTTTCATTTGCTTCGCGTAACAGCAAAGAGCTTTTAAGAGACCCTTTGACTTTACTCTTTGGCATTGGTCTTCCATTGACCATATTATTGATGTTTTCTTTGATGCAGAAGAATCTGCCCTTTGACTTGTATAATATCGAAAATCTTACCCCTGGGGTAGCCGTCTTTAGTTTTTCTTTTATTTCATTGTTTTCAGGAATGTTGATAGGCAGGGATAGAAGCAGTTCATTTTTAATACGATTATTTGCTTCTCCACTTTCTGCATCCGATTATATCATTGGCTATGCTTTTCCGCTTCTACCCGCTGCAATACTTCAAAGTGCCGTATGCTTTTTTGCCGCTTTTTTCTTAGGTTTGCCATTTAGTATAAATGCCCTGGCTGCTATTATTGTACTTATTCTGATCGCTATGCTTTATATAGGGTTTGGACTGTTATTCGGCACTTTATTTACCGACAAACAAGTGGGTGGGATTTTTGCCATATTTGTCAATGCCACTGCATGGCTAAGCGGTACATGGTTTGATTTGGGTATGATGGGTGGCGCCTTTAAGGCAATTGGGTATGCACTCCCCTTTGCACATGCCGTTGATGCGACGCGGGCCGCCCTTGCAGGAAATATATCATCGGTTTTTCCCCATTTATTATGGTGTATCGGATATGGGGCAGCTATATTTTATTTGGCGGTATGGATTTTCAGAAAAAAGATGAAAGGGTAGTATAATCCGTCAGGAATTCTCTCCATTTCAAATAGCCTTTATGATATAATTTGATGTGATATATATCATAAAGGCGGTGCGAAGACATGGGAAAATCAAATTCAAACAAAATCGCTATCTATTCCCGCAAGTCCAAATTTACCGGCAAAGGCGAAAGCATTGAAAACCAGATAGAATTATGTCGTCAGTATATCCATATCCATTTTACTGATATCAAGGACGAAGATATTTTGATATACGAGGATGAAGGCTTTTCGGGTGGTAACACGGAGCGTCCGCAGTTTAAAAAAATGATGAAGGATGCAAGAGAACATGATTTTTCAGCTATCGTCTGCTACCGGCTCGACCGTATCAGCCGCAACATCGGGGACTTTGCAAAGCTTATAGAAGAACTGAACATTTTACAGATTTCTTTTGTATCCATCAAGGAGCAGTTTGACACGTCGTCTCCGCTGGGCAGAGCCATGATGTATATTGCGTCTGTCTTCTCCCAGTTGGAGCGGGAAACTATTGCCGAGCGTATCCGGGACAATATGCAGGAGCTTGCCAAAACAGGCCGCTGGTTGGGAGGAATCACACCGACGGGCTATTCCTCCGAAGCCGTGGAAAAGGTCACGGTAGACGGTAAGGTGCGTAAAGCATATAAATTAAAACTTATCGATGAAGAAGCAAAACTGGTGTATCTGATATATAACAAATTCCTTGAAACAAATTCACTCACAAAAACAGAAACGTATCTGATACAAAAGAACTATAGGACAAAAAACGGAAGGCGTTTCAATCGTTTCACCATTAAAAACTTTCTGGGAAATCCGGTCTATATGATTGCCGATGCGGACGCATACCGCTACTTCAAGGAGCAGGGAATCGACCTGTTTGCTGAAGAATCTGAATTTGACGGAAAGTACGGTATCATGGCCTATAACAAAACCATCCAGAAACGAGGGAAAGCCAATCAAGCCCGTGATATGAGCGAATGGATTGTGGCTGTAGGAAAACACACTGGAGTAATCTGTGGTACCGACTGGATTCGTGCACAGCAGCTTTTGGATCAGAATAAATCCAAATCCTATCACAAGCCCAAAAGCAATACAGCTTTGCTTTCAGGCCTGCTGTTCTGCGGAGACTGCGGCAGCTATATGGGCCCGAAACTGAGCCAACATAAAAATGCACAAGAAGAACTGCTTTACAGTTATTTGTGCGAATTAAAGGAAAAAAGCCGCTGCCATAACTGTAATATGAAAAATCCCAACGGAAATATTATCGACAAAGCGGTTTGCAGCGAAATAAAAAAGTTGTCTGAAGACAGCTCTGAATTTATCCGGCAGCTTGAAAACAGCCGCGAAGCACTGATGGGCGACAGCCAGGAGTATGATGCACAGCTTTTGAAGCTCCGCAAAGATTATGAGAAAAACGATAAAGAGATTTCCTCGCTTGTGGCGTCTATTCCGAAAGCTAGTGGTACACCGTCGGAAACATATATCATGAAACAGATTGATGAGCTTCATGAAAAAGGGCAGGGGATGGAGTGCAGTATAGAAGAATTGGAAAGCCTGTCTAAAAACCATGTGCTGTCCGACATTCAGTTTGACATCATTCGCAATCTTTTGTCCTCGTTCAGAGATACCTTTGACGATATGGGAATCGAGCAAAAGAGAATCGCCCTGCGGACGTTTATTGATAAAATCGTCTGGGACGGTGAGAATGTACATATTTATCTATTCGGCGCAGGTGACGGGGAGATCGACCTACCAGGTGGTAATGACGGTAGCAGTGACGGCAGGAATATTTTCGTAGAAAATGATTGTAAAGATACAGGTTTTATTGACCGGAATCAATCAGAGCCAAACAGAGCAAATAGCAAATGAGATACTAATGCAAATCAGATCTACAAAGAAAATCCAAAACGAGGTTTCTCTGCACGATCCCATTGGAGTAGACAGGGAAGGCAACGAAATCACTCTGATAGACGTAATAGGAAATGAATCCGAATCTGTGATTGAAGAGGTTGAACTCAAAATGCAGGTTAAACGCCTTTATAATAAAATGAAGGCTGTATTGAAAAAACGAGAAAAAACCGTTTTGGAGTTGCGATACGGCCTGCTCAACGGGACCAGCAAGACACAGCGGGAGATAGCAGGAATGCTTGGCATATCACGTTCATATGTATCAAGGATAGAGAAGAAGGCAATCAAGAAGCTCAGCAGGGAGCTAAAACCTGACAGCTGCCAGTAGCTAAGAAGCTTTTGCCAAAAGACTGGGTATTGGGAGTTTAGTGTTCTTGTCGGTGGGGCACAGGATGTGGTTTGTATCCTGTGCCTTTCCTGCCTTTTCTTTCAACACTAGTTAAGTTTCAAATAAAACACGGGTATCCGTTCTGACAAATAACTCCTTCATACCACAATCATCGAATCAGGGGTTTTTTCTCTGAATCCCGTTTATAATACTTTTTATAAGCAAAAAAATCAACGGCCCCAAAACAAGTCCTGTAAATCCCGCCAGTTTTAACCCCACATACATGGAAGCCAGCGCCATCAAAGGGTGGACGCCAATCTGCCGGCTCAGGATTTTCGGCTCGATTAGCTGTCTGACAATTAAGGTAACCAGATATAATATTAGAATTGATGTTCCCAGTCGATAATTCCCTGAAACGTAACAAAATAGCGACCAGGGCACCAGTATGCTGCCTGTGCCTACAATCGGCAATGCATCTATGACTGCAATAATCACTGCAAGCAGCAGTGCATAGGCTACGTTGATTATGGGCAGGCCTATGAACAATTCAAAAAAAGTGATGGCCATCAGTATCATTACAGCTTTTAGATAGCCAAAAAGTGCTGAGAACATATCGTTTTTTATAGATCTGATTTTTTTGACCCACCTGTCGGGAAGCTGTTTATGAAAATATCCGACGATAAGTTCTCTGTCGCTGGACATGAAAAAGGTAGAGATGACTGTTATCAGAACGAATATCAAAGCTTCAGGCAAAGAAACCGCTGTTGCAAAAGCGCCTTTGAACAATGTGTCGGCAAGCCTTGAAATAGCGGAAGTAAGGCTGGTATAAAGACTCTCCAGGCTTCCTGCCAGCTCCGGCGGCCAGTCGTGCATGTTTGAGACTGAATCGATCAGATTCCTCAGTTGTACATATAGCCTGGAAAGCATTGCCGGTAAAACAAGTACAAAGCTTTTTACCTCATAAATCAATCTGGTGATTATTGCGAAGGACAGATATCCGGGAATGGCAATCATTAGTGAGAGAATCAGGGGAACCGCAGCTTTCCTGCCCAATTTCAACTTTTTTTCTGCAATACATATGACCGGCTCTATAAGTGAAGACAATATAAGTGCAATTATAAAGGGAGCCAGCAGTACGGCAAGCTTAAACGCGGCAAGTGTCGCGAAAACCACTGCTGCTGTGACTGCCAATATTATCAGTATTCTTTTCATATCGCTTTCAAAGGGTATTTTCATGCATTTTCCACCTATAATGAATGAACTAATTTTCTTAACGGATGGCTTCGCAAACAGCAGCGCTTCTATGATGTTTGCGAAGTCAGGCGTTTAGAAAATTTCATTCAATAAATATAGTAATAGATTTAATAATAAAGTATTCGTATTTTTGACAGATATGTATAGTGACTAAACAAGCCGGCAGTATTATAATGTTTATAAAAACCAATTGAGCTTCGGGGGTAGCTATGAATAAGGCAAAAAAATATTGTATTATAGGCTGTCATGTACTTTGGAGGGAATTCAGCCATTTTGCTGCTCATTCAGGGAATATATTCAATTTCAGATTTCTGAAGCAAGGTCTTCATTGCACGCCGGACCTGTTGAGAAAAGAGCTGCAGGAAGCTATCGACGCCGTTGATGATGAGGGCTATGACGCTATTTTGATAGGTTATGGACTATGCAGCAACGGTATAGTTGGAATTACCGCCAAAAAAACCAGGCTTGCCGTAATGAAAGGTCATGACTGTATAACTTTTCTTCTGGGCTCAAAGGAGAGGTATAAGGAATATTTTGACAATCATCCGGGCACATACTGGTATTCTCCGGGGTGGATTGATACCGGGACACAACCTGGAAAAGAAAGATATGAGTTTACATTTAATGAATATCTGGAGAGATATGGCGAAGAAAATGCACAATATTTGATGGATATGGATCAGGGGTGGTTCAGGGAATATTCCAATGCCGCGTATGTTGATCTGGGCTTTAGTGATGCATCCCGGTATAAGGAATATACAAAGGACTGTGCCAGATGGCTCGAATGGAATTATGATGAATTGGAAGGCAATGATGGGCTTATTACAGACTTCCTGAGCGGCAACTGGAACAGCGAAGACTTCCTTGTGGTGGAGCCGGGTCAGAAAATCATAGCTTCCAATGATAACAGGATAATGGATGTTGAAGCTGCTTCACCCCTTGAGGTGAAGTGATGAAATACGGACTTGGTATTGATACAGGCGGTACTTATACCGATGCTGTGATTTATGATCTTGAAAACCACATTCTTATGGCGACAGCCAAATCAGTTACAGTAAAGGAAAATCTTGAAACCGGCATAAATGCCGTATTGGATCTTCTTCCGGAGGATATGCTGGAAAAGGTGGAGTTGGTGGCTCTTTCCACTACACTGGCGACAAATGCATGTGTTGAAGGCAGGGGAAGCCGTGCAAGACTTGTTATGATAGGTTGTGACAGCGATATAGTAGGAAAGTATGGCCGGGAATATGGATTACCTGATGTTTCAGAGATAATTTTTTTGCAGGGAGGCCACAATCAGCAAGGCGAGATGACCGGAGAACCCGACTGGGACTATCTAAGAAAAAAGCTGGTCGAATGTGAAAGCAATACTGATGCATTTGCCGCTGTGGAGCTCTGGGGTATAAAAAATCCGGAATTTGAAAAAAGGACCAAGGAATTTATTACCGGTAATACCGGCAAGCTGACCATTTGCGGTCATGAGCTCACAGGCGAGGTAAATTCCCTCAAAAGAGCTGCAAGCGCACTTTTAAATGCACAGCTGATACCTCTTGTCAATGATTTTATAAGTGCGGTAAAAACAAGTATCGCAAACAAGAATATAAATGCCTCTCTGGTCATAGTAAGAGGAGACGGCAGCCTAATGTCGGAGGAATATGCCCGTGAAAAGCCTGTGGAAACTATGATTTCCGGACCGGCGGCCAGTGTGGCGGGAGGCGTCTGGCTCACAGGTGAGAAGGATTGCATTATCATTGATATGGGAGGAACCACCAGTGATCTGGCAATTGTTGAGGACGGAAAACCCGGGCTGACACCGGAAGGAGCCAATGTTGGAAAATGGAAGACAGGAATAAAATCAATATCGATAGATACTCTGGGGCTGGGCGGAGATAGCCTGATACGCCGCACAGCGGAAGGAAAACTTGATATTGGACCGGTCAGAGCCGCGCCACTTTCGTGGATGGTTTCCAGGTGGCCTTTTATTCTGGAACAGATAAAGCTATTATATATAATGAAAAAGAAACATACAATTTCCCTGTGTGAATTTTTCTATTTGATAAGGGATGTTTCGGAGGATCCTTTTTATAATAATAAGGAAAAAAGGATTGTTCTGGAACTGAAAAACGGACCCAGAAGCATTTCAGACCTGGCTGAAGCTACCGGTACATCCATATATCAAAGCGATACAGCCAGGTTGGAGAAATTGGGCTTAATAATGCGGTGCGGGCTGACCCCGACGGATATCATGCATCTTTCAGGCGATTTTTGTGAATGGAACAGGGAGGCGGCATACTATGGCGCTGAAATAATGGCTAATCAACTGGATATAAGCCTCGAAGAGTTGAAGCGTGAAGTTTATGAAAAAATGAAGGAAAAACTTTATATAAGCATAGTAAAGCTGCTTTTGGAAAAGGACGGCAGCCACCTTGTCAGGGATGGGTTTACAAATCAGCTATGCGACTTGCTGGTTTACAGCTATCATAAGGGAAGGAGTATTAATACCGAAAACAATATGAAAAACGGTTTAGCGCATTGCTCCTTTTCGACCAAAGCAAAGCTTGTAGGCATCGGGGCTCCGATACATATATTCCTTCCGGATGTATCAAGGTGCCTGAACACAGATTATATGATACCTGAAAATGCAGGCGTGGCAAATGCTGTTGGGGCGATTACCGGTAATGTATCCGTTGAAGAGACTGTTGTTATACGTCCGCGGACTATAGCCGTTGTCGGAGTTACAGGGTATTACTGTTATTCATCCCTTGAAAAGAAGGAATTCCGGGAATATCAGGATGCTCTTGCTTGGGCTGTAAACCAGTCCGAATCTATTGCATGCAGCGTTGCGGCGGATCGCGGCGCCGATTTGGTGGAAACTAAGGTTGAGGTATTTGAAAATGCAGTAGATGTATTAAGCGACTATGGTAAAAGTGACGTAAACCCGGATATTGAAAAAACCGACAATAGATTATTGATTGAGACAATAGTAACTGCGAGAGCAACTGGCAAAATAAAATGGATTCGGAACTAGATTCTGAATCGGGAATCAGTTACAAATTTTCAGTATAAATTTTTCTTGTAAAACACTATGCCATGTGTTATACTACTTTACGATTAAATACTCACACTGCATGACTTGCAAAGGAGTGCCCAAAGGGTTGGTCGCAAGCTTTGCTTGCTGCTTGCCCATGCAACCTGGGTGATTTGTACAGGATGACGGCAGTGGTGGCGTAAAACTTAGGAGGGTAATACCATGTCAGTTATTTCAATGAAGCAGCTGCTGGAAGCAGGCGTCCATTTCGGTCATCAGACCAGAAGATGGAATCCCAAAATGGCCGAATACATCTTTACGGAAAGAAACGGTATCTATATCATTGACCTGCAGAAAACCGTAAAGAAAGTCGAGGAGGCCTATTTCTTTATCAGGGAAGTCGCCATGAACGGCGACGACGTACTTTTCGTCGGGACTAAAAAGCAAGCTCAGGACTCAATCAAGGAAGAAGCGGAGAGAAGCAGCCAGTTCTTCGTAAATGCAAGATGGCTTGGCGGAATGCTTACAAATTTTAAAACAATCCGTAAAAGGATAGACAGGCTGAACCAACTTGAAAATATGGAAAAGAACGGATTGTTCGAAGTTCTTCCCAAGAAGGAAGTTATCAAGCTCAAAGCCGAGATGGAAAAGCTGGAGAAGTATCTTGGCGGAATTAAGAATATGAAGAGAGTCCCCGGAGCATTGTTCATTGTTGACCCGAGAAAGGAAAGGATTGCCATCCTTGAAGCAAGGAAACTTGGTATTCCTGTAGTCGCCATCGTAGATACCAACTGTGATCCGGATGAAGTCGATTATGTAATTCCGGGTAATGATGATGCAATAAGAGCGGTCAAGCTTATCGCAGCAAAGATATCGGACGCCATACTCGAAGGCAGACAGGGCGAACAGATGTCGGCGGAAAACAATGCTGACGAAGTCAGTAAAATCAATGAAACAGCCGATCTGTCTACTGAAGAAATTATACCGGTAGAGGCCTGAACATAAAAGATAATAATCCGGTCTTGGTCATACCGGGACCGGATTTTTTTGAACAACGTCAACAGTCCCCCATCTCTTAGATGGCGGGTTTTCGATGGAAAGCTGTCAGTGGCGAGTACAATCCCACTGACTAAATTAGATTATTTATGTCAATAATATGATTAATTATTGCTTGGAGGAATTTATATGATTACCGCTGAAATGGTAAAACAACTTCGTGAGAGAACCGGTGCAGGGATGATGGATTGCAAGAAAGCCCTGACCGAGACCAACGGAAATATAGACAAGGCTATTGAATACCTCAGGGAAAAGGGACTTGCCGCTGCGGCGAAGAAAGCCGGCAGAATAGCAGCCGAAGGCCTGGTGGATTCCTACATACATGGTAATGGTAGAATCGGCGTTCTTGTGGAAGTTAATATTGAAACCGATTTTGCAGCGGCAAACAATGAATTCAAATCATTTGTCAAAGACATAGCAATGCAGATAGCCGCTGCGAAACCGGAGTATGTCAGGAGGGAAGATGTTCCTGCCGATATTCTTGAGAAAGAAAGAGAGATTCTGAAAGCTCAGGCCCGCAACGAAGGTAAGCCGGAAAAGATAATAGAAAAGATGGTTGAGGGTAGAATTGAAAAGTTCTATAAGGAAATGTGCCTATTGGAGCAAGACTGGATAAAGGATCCGGACAAGACAATCAAACAGCTTATAACTGAAAAAATTGCAGCCATTGGTGAAAATATCAATATAAGAAGGTTTGCAAGATTCGAAAGAGGCGAAGGTATCGCAAAGAAAGAAGAAAATTTTGCAGATGAAGTAATGAAACAGATTGGCGGTTGATAAACGGGGGAACATATTATATAGCGTATGTTCCCTTTTTTATGAGGAAAATCGTGATAAGCTTCGGATTACTGCGTTACGCTGCGGATTCAATGTGCTCACGTATACCGATACGTTCCGCGCATCTCACCTTGCGTACCTTGTACTCCTTGCTTCTGACGATTTTCCTGTAAACTTGCATAATAAAATTTAAGTATTATAGCAGGAATTTTTGTTTTAATGTAGAAAATTAATTTATAGCGGGGGTATAGTTCATATGACGCCAAAATATAAAAGAGTATTGCTGAAGCTCAGCGGAGAAGCTCTTGCCGGGTCCGGGAAGACGGGAATAGATACCGATACGCTGGGCAGGATATCCGAAAGGATACGTGACGCCTACGACCTTGGGATTGAGATTTCCATTGTCGTAGGAGGCGGAAACTTCTGGAGAGGCCGCAGCGGTAAAGGTATGGACAGAACAACCGCGGATCATATGGGTATGCTGGCTACGGTTATCAATTCTCTGGCGCTGCAGGATGCCCTTGAGGCCAGGGGAATACCGACAAGAGTACAGTCAGCCATTGAAATGAGGCAGATTGCCGAACCATATATTCGAAGAAAAGCAATCAGGCATCTGGACAAAAAAAGAATTGTGATTTTCGCCTGTGGTACCGGAAATCCCTACTTTTCTACCGATACTACAGCGGCCCTGAGGGCGGCTGAGATTGATGCGGAAGTGATATTAATGGCCAAGACGGTTGACGGTGTATATGACAGTGATCCTCTGACAAACCCGAATGCTGTGAAGTACGACAATATTTCATATATCGACGCGCTGAACAAAAGACTGGGAGTAATGGATTCAACAGCGCTATCACTATGTATGGACAACAGCATACCCATCATAGTTTTCAAGCTGGATGATGCTGATAACATATTGAAAGCTGTAACAGGACAGCATACGGGGACGATGATAAAATAACAATATGGATCAAAAGGGGACATTTCCTCCTGAATAGGAATACCCGTGACTCAGCGGATGTGTCCCCTTACATTATAAGGAGGAACAAGTATGGCAAAGGAAGCTTATAAAGCTATTGAGGACAAGATGAGCAAGGCTATCCACACGTTGAAGGAAGAACTGGCGGGACTTAGAGCGGGAAGGGCAAATCCTGCCATATTGGACAGGATTTCCGTAGATTATTATGGAGTACCTACCCCGGTAAATCAACTGGGCAGCATTTCAGTACCCGAGGCTCGCGTAATTGTGATCCAGCCATGGGAGTCAAAAATTCTGAAAGATATTGAAAAGGCGATTCAAAAGTCTGATATAGGCATTAATCCCAATAATGACGGAAAAGTCATCAGACTGGTATTTCCCGTCTTGACTGAGGAAAGAAGGAAAGAGTTGACTAAAGCTGTCAAGAAACACGGTGAAGACTCCAAAGTAGCGATCAGATCCATAAGAAGAGACACGATTGAGCATTTCAAGGATCAAAAGAAAAAGGGTGAAATGACCGAAGACGACCTCAAGGATGCAGAAACTGATATTCAGAAGCTTACAGATAAGTACATAGCCGAGATTGACAAAATAATTGAGATTAAGGACAGGGAAATCCTGGAGGTTTAGCGGAAAGGCAGAAATCAGAAGTCAGAAGTCAGAAATCAGAAGTCAGAAGTCAGAAACCAAAAATATTGTGGGAGGTGCCCTACGTGCTGGATGTGACAGGCTACACCCTGGGAGAGGCGCTTCAGATGCTTGATGCGGAGGGTAATACCGGAATTGAAGTCAAAGTGACTACGGCGCCCGGGAAAGCAGGTGAAGAGTATAATCTCCAATCGAGAGTCGTAAGACAGAAAGCGGTGGGTGCGATCCGGGAATTGGTGGTATGCAATATTAAACTATCGGATAGGTAGAAAAAACCCTTCTTTGAATTTGGGGCTGCTTCCTTAAAACTACTGCCCTAAATAAAGACTGCCCTAAATAAAGAGGGCTTTTTCTTGTTTTTCAAGATTATGTTCTATATAATATAATATGGTACGAAACTAAATCTGGAGGAATGGATGTTTTTTTTCGGAAAACGAAGTCAGTCAGTCAATATGGATAAGAATACCCTGCCGGTGCATATTGCAATATTTTTGGACGGCAACGGCCGCTGGGCGTCTCAAAGGGGACTGCCACGAAGCGCGGGGCACCGTGAGGGAGCAAATAACTTAAAAAAGATCGTAAGATACAGTCATGAAATAGGAATAAAATACCTGACCGTATACGCCTTCTCAACTGAAAACTGGTCAAGGCCCAAAGATGAAGTGGATGCTCTTATGTCGCTGCTGCTTGAATTTCTGAAAAACGCAGACAAGGAGATTGCCGGTAAAAATATTAAAATCAAAGTAATCGGGGATTCCAACGGTCTGACGGAAGATATCAAAAAAGAAATAGTCAGAGTGACTGAAAATACAAAGAACAATAATGGCCTGACACTTGTCATTGCGTTAAACTATGGCAGCAGAAGCGAAATAGTGGAAATGGTAAGGCGGATAGCGATAGATGTAAAAAAAGGCGGGCTTAATACCGACGCCATAAACGAGCAACTAGTTTCCAATTATCTATACACTGCAGGATTACCCGATCCTGACCTGGTAATAAGGCCAAGCGGGGAAAACAGATTAAGTAATTTCCTTCTATGGCAGTCATCCTATGCGGAACTATGGTACTCCAATATTCTCTGGCCGGACTTTTCCAAAAAAGATCTTCTCCACGCAATCGAGGAGTATCAAAGAAGAAACAGAAGATATGGGGGAGTTGGCAAATGAAGACGCGTATAATTAGTGCGGCTGTAGCTCTGGTACTCCTGGCCGTCATCATGTTGTCAGGCAGGGAAACGCTTAGCCTGGCTATATTCGTTCTGACCTTAATCGGAATCCATGAATTTAATGGAGCCATGGAAAACGGCGGATATAAACCGATTAAACCGATAGGTTATCTATCCTGCCTGCCATTACTATATTTGAGCTTTAAAGACATAATCAATCCAAATGGCCCGGCCTTTGCATTCATATCTTCAAAGGGGCTGCCACTGGCCATGTTTTTGGTTATTCTGGCTGTATTTTGCACATTGATTTTTAAATATGACAAGTATAAGATTACTGATATCGCAGTAACTATAATGGGTCTATTTTACGTTGTATTTTTGTTTTCTTTTATCATATTGGTAAGGAATATGGGGGAAAGAGGCGATCTATATATCTGGCTGGTGTTTGTCGGGGCATGGGCTCCCGATACAGCTGCTTACTTTACGGGAGTCGCCTTCGGAAAGACGAAGATACTGCCTGTAATAAGTCCCAAGAAGACTCTGGAAGGCTCGATGGGCGGGGTTGCCGGGGGCATGGCAATTATGCCGGCTGTCGGCTTGTATTTAAATGTACAAGGCATTCAACCGGGTGGTATATCCTTTTATCACTATATTATTCTTGGCCTTCTTTGCGGTATCATTTCCCAGGTAGGGGACTGGGCTGCATCAGCGATTAAAAGGCATGCCGGCATAAAGGATTATGGCCGTCTGATGCCGGGCCACGGCGGTGTATTGGACAGGTTTGACAGTACTCTTTTTGTAGCTCCCGTTGTTTATTTTTACTTAAGCATATTTCTTTCAGTTGCATAATACTACAGCGAAATTTTTTAAGCTAAAATAATGATTCTGCTGCAAAAAGTCCAATGTGGAAACAAAATCTCGCCGACCCGTAAGGAATACGTCTGAGGAAAGTGGAGCAAGAGCTGCTTTAGAGACATTTCCCCGCGCGACATCTTTCCGATGCTATCGAAATTTTGTTGGAACATGAG
>VEPD01000294.1 GCA_012027035.1 Ruminiclostridium sp.
AAGATGTAAATGACGATATGAAGAGCCGTATGCCTTAATTGGGCAAGTACGGTTCTGGAGAGGGTTCTGAGTCCGTAAGGACTCAGTTCTACTCGACCGTTTTTGGGGAATGGGTAGGAGATTGGTGGTTAGGTTGGTGGAATACAGGCTGAGGGTATTATGGGCAATCCGTACCAAATTGCTTGATGTTCCATTATAGCAATAATGGGTAGTTCAGGCTGCTGCGTGTAATTGCTAATAAACGTGTAATGAAATCATTATAGTATTATTAAAACGGGGGATTTAGCATGATTAGTTATATTCAAAAATATAGCGAAGTAGTAAGAAGCAGTTCTGCTGAAAATGAAAATGCTATTAAACTTCTTTATAATAATCACCTTTACAAGAAGGTAGTCGGTACTTTAAGAGAAGAACTAGAACTATATGTTAGGACCCTGTATTTATTAAATCAGAGTGATATTAATAGACAATATCTTTTAACTGATTTCTTCAATAATAAACAATGGACAAACGATAAAGGCAAGAGAATAACAGATAGAGAGATACTTGAATTTGCCGGTAAAATCAAAGGTTATGGATGGGAACAAATCTCCTATAGATTTGCTTGTTGTTTCATACATCTGTCAATCCTACATAACTGGGACAATGAAGATGTTACTACAATTATTGATGCAAATGAAAAGAAAACGATAATCGATTTTATCAATCAATATCATGGTGCAAATTTGAATTTGCAATCTACTTTGGTTGATATTATGCAATATGCATTAGCCATATTTGAAAAAATTAAAGGAAACATGGAGTATTATCTTGATGAATTAGAAAAGAACCAATAATTGTGAATCATATGATATATTGTACGTGGGGGTGGTATATATGACTACTGCAAACTGGATACAACTTCTTGTTCCCGTAATCAGTATTGTTGTTGCCGTGGTATCTGCAGCATTAACCTATTACTTTGCAAAAAAACAACAAATACAGGCAGATGAGAGACGCCTTAAAGAAAAGTGTTATCTGGTTTTTATTGAAGCATTAAGTAACAATGTGCTATCCGATAACATCGAGGAAGCCAAAAACCGACTGTCAGAAGCACATAACCAGATTCTTTTGATAGGCACCGCGCAAGTTGCGGATTATATAGGCCCAAACAACAAAAACTTTAGCCAAGAAGAACATGACCGATTAGCAACAGAATTAATAAAAAGTATGCGAGTAGACTTATATAAGAATAGAGCTATCAACAGAGGATATCCGATAATTGGTATATCGGGAAAGCATCGTAGAGAGAGATAGCATCATTATCCCATGTTTAAAAAGCGTTTTTAAAAACCATTTTTTCACTCTAAAACAACATAGTTCCCATTATGTTTATAATGGGGGAATTACCGAACTTCATCGAAAGCTAATAATGAACTCTAGAGGAGACTGTGTGACATGCGAAAATTAAAGGGTCGAAAATAAATGACAGAAGTGTATATTTGTAATAAATTATGAAGTACTGCTAATTTATATAATACACAGGAGGTAAATGTCTTGAAAAAACTATCGCTTGATAATTTTATGAAATTGAGAAAGCTGGTTCACCGCAGCGCAAGACCGCTTGACTTTACCAAGTGGAAATATCTTTTTGAAAACGGGAGCTGCGAGGATTTCCTTTCGGTTCTGTCCAGTTACCAGAATGAGGATGGCGGTTTTGGATACAACATCGAGTGTAATAACTGGAACCCTAATTCTTCCCCCTATACAGTATGCATTGCGTTGGATTACCTGGACACGGCAGGCGATTATGTTAGCAACATAAAAAATTTGATGGAAATGGGTATCATCAAATACCTTGCTTCCGGCACATATTTGTCGGAAAACGGCTGGGTGGGGATGCAAGGAATCCCCACCAACAATGATTTCGCCCATTTGCCTTGGTTTCATTACGACCCGAAGAAAGCCACGGAAGCCGACATAGGGGTGACCAAACGCCTTTCAGACTTTATACTCAAATATCCAGACAAAAGCTGCGATATCTACCAATAGGCGGCGGTTCTGAAAGCCAAGTATAAGCTGTGCGGACTAACCCTCCTTAATGGCTTCCCCGTTTATGACC
>VEPD01000288.1 GCA_012027035.1 Ruminiclostridium sp.
AAGGCCCAGCCGAAGGAAATGCTTCCCATAGTCGATAAGCCGACTATTCAGTATATAGTCGAGGAGGCTATAGATTCGGGAATAGAAGATATCATGATTGTTACAGGGCGTGGGAAGAGGGCTATAGAAGACCATTTCGACAAATCCTACGAACTTGAGGATATACTAAGGCAGAAAGGCCAGGACGATTTGCTCAGCCTTGTGCAGGATATTTCCAACCTTGTGAATATACATTATATCAGGCAGAAGGAACCAAAAGGGCTGGGCCACGCAATTTATTGCGCGAAATCCTTTATTGACAACGAACCCTTTGCAGTCCTTTTGGGAGATGATATCGTTGATTCCCAGGTACCTTGCCTGAAGCAGCTGATTGATGTGTATGATGAATATAACACCACTGTTATAGGAGTCCAGAAGGTACCGGAAGAGGATGTTTCCAAATACGGAATAGTCAATTGTACACATATTGAGGGACGTGTTTATAAGATAAAGGATCTTGTGGAAAAGCCTGAAAGAGAAAAGGCACTGTCAAATATAGCTATCCTGGGAAGATATATAATCACCCCGAGGATCTTTCAAAAGCTGGAAAGCGCTCAACCGGGCAAGGGCGGAGAAATTCAGCTCACAGACGCCCTGAAAAGTCTGCTTGGGTCGGAAGCCATGTATGCATATGACTTTATCGGAAAGCGTTATGATGTGGGGCATAAGCTGGGGTTTCTGGAAGCTACGGTGGAATTTGCACTCAAGCGCGAGGATTTGAAAGAAGATTTTTCCGCTTACTTGAAGAAAATTGTACAGGATCACAAGGATATATGCCCGGGAACGGTTGAAAAATAGCTGCCCGGGAAGGGGAATTTTCTTTAACCCTTCCTTATATGAATAATGTTGTACAAAATTTGCCAATAATACCTGTATATCAAATTTACAGGTATTATTTTATGAAGAGTTTTGGGAATATATTTAAACATCTTACTTTGGTTTTTGCCGGCATATTTCTTTTGAATATGCTTATCATGCATGTGTTTTTTGGTATAGATGTTTTCAATCCGTTAAATAGAGATGAGCTTGAAACAAGCATTGCCGAAATCCGTTTTAATCCGGAGAATACACCGGATTCGGATGCCTTGCCGGAAGAAGATTATCCCGAAGGTGTTCCGGCAGCTACAGACGGTGATTTTCAGGAAGGCATTGATGATCCGGCGGCGCCGGAAGAGGGTGATATTCAACCTTCAGGTGATGCGGCGGGACTTGATTCCACCTACTTTATGACTACAAGTGAAGTAGGGTTTCTGGAGAATCTCAGCTTGCAGGACAAACTGGAAGCCTTGTCCCTTATTTCGAAAGTCGGCAGGGAAGAGTCTGACAGAATTTACGATTTAGCTGTAGACGGAATCACGTATACTGAAATGAAGGATATTGAAGCCATACTGTCAAAACATCTGGATCGGGATGAAATGGAGAAATTAGCCATACTTCTTGAAAAGAGTAAAAAGCAATTTTCAAACGCAAAGAAATAATCTGAAATGAGCTTAGCGATTTACAAAAGCTTGCGGTAAATATAATTTTTATTTATAATTATCCCTGTTGACAAATTTTATGGATACAGGTGTAAAAATGCTGTTTAATTCGCTGCAATATGCTGTTTTTCTTGTTTTGGCGGTATTTATATATTTTATTCTGCCTTTTCGTTTCAGATGGATATTTCTTCTGGGGGCCAGCTATTTCTTTTACATGTGCTGGAATGCCAAATATGCTTTGTTGATGTTGTTATCCACAGTAATAACTTATTTGGCTTCAATATTGATATTCAGGACAAAAGGCGGTAAATTACGGGCGTTTTATTTGATTTTCAGCCTTGTGATCAATCTGGGCATTTTGTTTTTATTCAAGTATTTTAATTTCTTCAACGAAACCGCAGCTGACCTGATGCTTCTCCTTGGCGTTGAATACCAGCCTGTCAGGCTTTCGCTGCTCCTTCCGGTAGGGATATCCTTTTATACCTTTCAGGCAGTCGGCTACTCCATCGATGTATATACGGGCAAGAGCAAGCCCCAAACACATTTTGGAAAGTATGCCCTGTTTGTTTCATTTTTCCCGCAGCTTGTTGCCGGACCTATTGAGAGAATAGAGAACCTCTATCCCCAGTTCAATAAAAATCACCGGTTTGACTTCGACCGGATGAAAAGCGGTTTATTAATGATAGCTCAAGGTCTTGTAAAAAAGGTTGTAATAGCCGACCGGCTTGCCGTGCTGGTAAATACGGTGTATAATTCCCCCGACCGGCATCAGGGCTTTCATTTCGTTGTTGCAACTGCGTTTTTCGCTTTTCAGATATATTGCGATTTCAGCGGGTATTCGGACATAGCAGTCGGCAGTGCCAGGATACTTGGCTTTGAACTGATGCAGAATTTCAGAAGACCATATCTTGCCGTATCCATCGGAGACTTTTGGAAACGGTGGCATGTATCACTCACTACCTGGTTCCGGGATAATGTGTATATTGCTCTTGGCGGCAACAGAAAGAGACATTTAACAAATATTATGGTGGTTTTCCTTGCAAGCGGTCTATGGCATGGAGCAAACCTTACTTTTATTATATGGGGTTTCTTAAACGGGATATACCAGGTAGCCGGAATAAAACTCAAACCTCTGTTTACAAAAATCAGAGAGTTATTCGGAATAAATAATGGAAGTTTTCTCCACAATGGGATAAGAAGGATAATAACTTTTATATTGGTCTGTTTCGCATGGATTTTCTTCAGAGCCAACAGCCCGGGGGATACCTGGCTGATATTGTCAAAGCTTTTCGTATGGAACGCCTCTTTTTTTGAAAACATCAATTCAGCTGCTTTTGGAATGGATAAAGCGGATTTGCTGGTATCAACGGCTATGATTACTGCATTGATGGTTTATGAGTCCATTCAGGAGAGGCTCAGTATGGGAGCATTTGTAAGGAATAAGCCGCTGGTTGTACGCTGGTTGGTCTACGCTGCAGTATTTGTATTAATTTTACTATTTGGAATATATGGGGATTCGAATGGAGAACAATTTATCTACTTCCAGTTTTAAACCGGAAACACGGGAGAATACGGTGATTTTTAATGTTATCAAGCTGACGGCACTTTTAGGGCTTGCTCTGGCGCTGCTATTATTTTTTGAGGGTGTGCTTCAGAATAACGACAGTGTCACTGAACGAAAAAGAAAAATTATGAATTTAGGCAGAAATGAAGTGGATATAATGTTTATAGGGAATTCCCACGCCTATTGCAGCTTTAATCCTGTCATAGTGGAAGAAAAAGTGGACGCCCGGGTTTTTAATGCCGGGATTCCGGATCAAAAAATAGACATGACCTATTATTATCTTCTTGATTTATTAAAGCGTCAGAGCCCCAGTGTCGTTATAATGGAAGCATTTGTATTCGGCAGATCGGAATCCGATTATCAGGGATATGTTGCAAACGTGGATTCTATGGATTTTAGCCTGGAAAAAATAAAAGCCTGCCTGGATATATTCCCTGACCCATTGGAAGCTGCCCATATGAGCCTCAGGTTGTTTCGCAGCCATAACAACTGGAAGAAGCCGTCAATTATCAAAAATAATCTTAAATATTATCTTGGCATGCAGAGAGAAGGCTTTGTAAATAAAGGCTTTTATACCATTGAATCCGGCATGTCGGAAAAAACCATAAAGAAATATAAGGATTCAACGGATTCAAAATTTACTCCGGTCATCGATGAGTATTCCACAAAGTATTTTGATAAAATAGTTGACTTGTGCAAGGAAAGAAGCATAAGGCTGATAGTAACCATGGCGCCTTTCAACAGTATTTACCTTAAAAAGGTTTCATATGGGAAGATATATGAAAAAATACAAGCGATATGTGATGCCGCCGGCGTGGAATATATAGATTTCAATATGCTGTATGATGAATTAGGCCTCACATTTGATGATTTTGAAGATGCATTTCATAACGCTCAGCATACCAATGTAAGAGGTGCGGAAAAAATCAGCAGATATATGGGCGAATATTTATCAAAAGCCAGGTGAACCGTATAAATTACCCAAAATCATAAGAATATTTCCAGCCTCCTCAAGAGTCAGGCAATCTGTCACCTGGCCATATTTTACTTACCTGACCTCTTCAATGTAATACTTCCGGGTTCCAAGGCCGCGCTTTTCCAGCTCCTCCAGTTGAATAAACGGATTCTTGCCATGAAGCCTTTCCATAAGATGGCCTTCGCCTCCAAGCTCAAGACCCTGAGGCACACCTGAAGGTATGAGGTTTTCCACTTTGATTGCATCAAGACATGCTTTCTCGATGGCTACGATGTCATTAGACGCCATAACACCTATATCGGGTACGAGAGAGGGTGTGGAGAAACCCCAGCAATCGCACAGGGCTGTGATGTTCAGAAGAAAGTTTATAAAAAATACATGGCCTGGTTTGAAAACCTTCAGTACCTCTTCCGTACATATAGCCATGCCTGTCTGGAAATCACGGTAGGCATTGGCGGTCATTCTCATGGCTGACACAGGACATACCTTTACACAATGCTGGCATAGAGTGCAATGATGATAAAAAACCCTGTATATGCCATTTTCATCGAACCTGTTTGCACTATGGTTGCAGCTGTTTACACACAATTCGCAGTGGGTGCAGGCTTCCTCATCCCATTCGATCCCGCCTTCAAGCCCGTGGATCTGGTGCCTTGTCCTATCGGTAACACATCCCATGGCGATGTTTTTGCAGGCGCCGGCATACCCACATGCGCCGTGGCCTTTCACATGGGAGAGGTCGATTATTACTTCAGCATCCTGTATATTTCCGGCTACATCTATATTTTTCAAGCCTTTGAAAGATACTTCCCTCTTATAAAAGTATTTGCCGGTGACTCCACAGGCAGGAACCAAAGGCACTCCAAGAAAATCTTCATTAAAACCCCTTGCTCTGGCTTCATCTATGCTCTGGTCGGTTATATAGACTTTAGAGCCATAGCTTTTCAGCTTGTCAACCAGTATTTTTACAAACAGCGGGGGAATGGTAGTGTAGCCGATAGCTCTTCCTACATGCATCTTTATGACAGTCCACTTGTCTTTGACTGTCTCCCGCATACCCATCCTGTCGACCAGCCTGCCGAATTTCGCCGGCAGAGTGGCATCTGCATCGTATCTATCGTAATTAACTGATGAAAATAATATTCTTGAATCCATAAACAATTATCCTCCGGAATTAATATTGGTAACAAACCGCTATATACGGCAT
>VEPD01000382.1 GCA_012027035.1 Ruminiclostridium sp.
ATCATTTACAATTTTCACAGCAAATCCGAACCTGTGCATTCCGTTTTCCGGATAAGGATCCGGATCATAGGAACTGCGGATCAAAGTAAGCGACAAGGAATCATCCGTGCATCTGAAACCGTACTTTGTCTTTGACACAAGCATTACAGCGCTTCCCGCCATGCTTTCCGGCATTCCCAGAGCCCAGCTGCCTGCCGGCACATCCATGTCCAGAGGATCACGAATAATAGTTCCAAACGGTATATCGTATTTATAAGCTTTGCAAGTGTATGCAAGTGGCATATGAAAATTCAACTGCGGAATCGATTTACCTTTTACAGCTGTTTCCTGCCAGTCACAGTCTACATTGAAATCCAATCCGGCGCTGTTTTGATCCAATGAAACAACAACCGACAGGCTTGAGTCTCTGAACTTTACGGAATAAGATATCCATTGACGCAAGGAATCGGAGTCAGCGCACACACTGCTGATTTTCACATCCTTGTCAATATTTGTTACATTCATGTATCTGCCGATAACCCAGGCGGTCATGCCTTTGGAATCATCTTCGTCAATAAGCCTGAAAAAGCCAGCAGACCTTCCCTGATCAACCATTTCCCTTCCGGTCTTCTTGTCAATCATGGACAAAATAGTGCCATTGCAGCTATCGAATGACACCTATAAATTGCTGTTTTCCAGAACATATTTGTCAAGCCTTTCTACTCTAGGCTCGTCACGGGGAACAACCGGATCGAAAGTATCTTTTTCATGCAGCAGGTATGTAGTATAGCCGCAAGGGGGAATTTCCGCATGGATTGCCAGCTTCATATACTTGTGGCCCCAGTAGTCACCCGCCAGATGATATTGTTGTAAATGTCCTGACAACACCTGATATTTTACCGGCTTTCCGTCCTTATCAAGCACTTCCACTCTTCTCATATCTCCCGGCCAGTCCCATACAGTGATTTCTACAGTTTCACTGCGGTCATATACGGAAGGATTGAATAAATGATATATCCTCGATTTGCCTGCTCCTCTTTCTGCTTGCGGCACTCCATAATCATAAGCGCCAAAACCCACTCCCGCCCCTTCGGAAATTGTATCAGACAAGTTTTCATCATTAACAGGCAGAGTTGTAGTATTCACTTGCACGGCAATATTCCTTAAAGCCTTGGTTAGCCCCGTATTTGCAGCAGCCAGCACCTGCTGGAACTGTCCCATGGCATATTCTCTTGTTTCTATCACTCCCGAGCCGGGGAGAATATCATGGAAATGATTGAATAATACATTTTTCCAGGCTTCTTCAAAACTCTCCTTCGGATATTTCCCCCCTGCAAATCCTGATGTAAATGTACTAAACAACTCCGCTTCATTCAATTTTGCTTCGCTTACCCTGTTTGCAAGCTTTATCCTGGTTTGAGTCGTATAACAGCCGGTGAAAACGAAATTAAGCTCATGATCCACTACCGGAAGTTTTTCCGAAATTCCTTCCAGGATGTTGAAATACTCCGCAAAGGTTCCGAATTTAATAGTAGGAAATACAGGCCAGGCTGACATTTCCATAAGTTTTTCAATGTCCCTCCTGGTAGGTCCTCCTCCGTGATCACCTACTCCATAAACCTTGAGAATAGTATTCACTCCATGCTTCGAGCAGAATTCCGGCACATGCAGGGCTATGCCCGAATCAATGGTTGCATTGTACCAGAGGGGCTCCCTATAAACGATAACAGAGCTTCCGGATGGTGATTTCCATCTGTAAATATTGTGTCCGTCATATCCTCTGCAGTGATAATAATATTTGACTCCACCCTTTGTCATTATCTCAGGAACATTTATATTGTGTCCAAAAGTATCCGGTTCAAAATCCAGCTTTAAGGACTCCTGATCAATGTCCAGAAGCCCAGACAGATATTTTTTTGTATAAAGGATGTGCCTCGCCAGGCTTTCACCGTTGGGCATATTTTTATCTGTTTCCACCCAGGTGGATGCAGTTACCTCCCACCGTCCTTCCTTCACTCTTGCCTTTATTTCCTCAAGCATTTCGGCGTCATATTCTTCCACAATCCTGTAAACTGAGGCCTGGGATTGAGAAAAGGTGAAATCCGGATATTCCTTCATAATATCCAGCATTGTCCTGAAGGTATCAAGGATTATGGCTGCCGTTTCAGCAAAGCCCCACATCCAGTTCATGTCAATATGTGCATGGGCGGCGCAAATGACTTTCAGCCCTTTTGCTTCAGCAGACATCCTGCTTATCATACCCTCGGTCTTTAATACGGTAGCTTTTGAAAGGACTCCCTCCCCTTCATATTGCATATTCAGGTAATTGATGGCTTCTTCAATAACGTCGTCATATTTTCCTTCCTTTGTCCCGGACAGTTTCATTGCATACTCAAGCTGGGACAGTATCCTCCCCGCCCATATGCCTGAAGCAGATTTTTTCAGGTTTTCAAAATAAATCTTCTGCAAATCATTCATTGATGTTCGTCCTTTCCTTTCATTTTTGAATAATACTATATTTGGTTAAGCGCTTCAAATGCAGTTACAAATAATGCCAGGAACCAATATATATTTTAATGCGTCTTCTCGCCGCATGAGCTTCTGACTACCAATTGGGTCGGAATGATAGATCTGTAAAC
>VEPD01000292.1 GCA_012027035.1 Ruminiclostridium sp.
GTAGCACAATCCCGGGTTTTTTATTTCGTCAACTTAGTTTTTTCATAGCCTCTGCACAGAGTTTAGACGGTGGTAACATCATACCTTGAATTTCATGAACTTGTACGAGGTAAGCATACTTATCAGAAAATTCCATCTTATTCAACAAACTGGTAACATAATGGACAAGATCGTGGAAACTCAATCCAATCCAATTCTTTGGTAATAGTTCCTTAGGCAGCGCCGGTTCTTCAACGTAAATATCCATCATATCAAGCTGCATTTTAAGCACTTTAGGAAAAAGTTTTCGAGCTTCCAATTGTTTCTTTTTCTTTATTGCTTCATCAAGAAAATGAGCGAGATGCTTCCATGGTTTTATATGAGTCCTATAGAGACTTTCAATTCTTTTTAAGTTCCAGACTCGATAAACAATATCCGTAACATTGTTGCAGCACTCAAGCTCCGATGTCTGGCATTGAAATACGACAGCATGTTTCTCAAGTTTTAAAGATGTTATCAATTTTCTCACTGCCGCAGATTTATTGTATGGGGATATCCAAATGCTGCCGAAGAGCATACCAAATCCCAACATTATCAACTCGTTCCTTAGCTCATTTCGTTTTTTTCTTAGCGTCTCAGGAATGCCGAATACAACTACTGTCCAGATCCCGTCCCATTTTTCTTCTATGGAATCTCCTGCAATCTGAGAATCAATTTGCATATGCTTTTGAATTGCAATCTGAATCTTACGTTCACCTTCTTTACTTAACTTATAGAATAGCGTGCCGTCTTTTTTCCTCTTTGTCAAAGTGCCGTCCTTGACTAGACGGTTTACAGAAGCTCGAATCGAGTGCTCGGATTTTTTAACCTGGCAGCCAAGGTCTATGATTTCATCAATAGAAACCTCATCCTTTTGTAAGAGTACTCTTTGAACAATATTTTGCGTTTTTATCATATTGTCGGTTAATTATATTGTCGTTAGAATAAACGACAGTTTATAACTGTGGTTAAGATAAATAACATTCTTTATATTGTCAAGAACCCTTAGGATCTTTCTAAGTGTAACCTTCACTTAATCCTCCTTTCGTTTATTTATTTTTTTCAGTCGCTAGTTTATAAGTAACATGGAATAGTAATATTGAACAGTAATATGTAAGTAATATTAAGTCGACGTCTCAGCCGACATATCAGCCCTCCATTTATGATGCCTCTTTAACTTCCCAATACAAGTAATCTCTTGCTGAGTTTTTTTCGACCATGCATAATCTTCAGCTCCAAATCTTAGTTCTGCATTCTTCAACTTCTTCTTTGCAATCATCTCTCTTAATCTCTCTGCACTTTTAATCCTTGTGGAGTAATACTTTTCCCTGAACAAATAAGTTACAGATGTTATCAGTTTCTTTTGCATCAGTTTGATCACTGAATTTTTTATTTGCCGGTCATTCAAACGGTTGTCGTTCTTTCCTAATTCATTTGCGACTTTCTTGGATTTATAACCAAGCATTCTATTAGCGATCTGTTCGTAGGTTATTCTCAAATATATTTTCCTTTTCCCCAAGGTCGACTGGATCGCCGCAAGTATGACGTATTCTCTGAAAGGAAATACACCGTTAATCACATCACAAGTAAGACTTTTTCCCATTCTGCAATATGCATCCTTACCATACTTCTCCTCATAATCCAGAATGAATGTTTTTATTTCAATCCATTTATTACTCACGGCCTCAATATTAGGTATAACTAAGTCATATCTCTTTGCTGTCAGGACTATTTTTGCATGAATTGGATTATTCATGTCGAAGTCAGAACTCTTAACAAAGCTAAAGTCCGTCCTCTTACACTCAGTTTCATCAAATTCCATTTTCAAGGCTTCATTCACAATATAGAAATCTAGAAGATCTCTTAACTTATCTTTATCGCCTGAGCAGTAAACAAAGCA
>VEPD01000145.1 GCA_012027035.1 Ruminiclostridium sp.
ATACTCTGGGGTAGATTCTTGGGAGAGCCTTCGAAGAGATTTTCAAGCAGATAAACTGGAAAACCTGCTTGATAAACCCTACAAAAACTATTATACGAGAGGAGAGCAGAAATGTACGTATGTGAGCTTAAAAAAGAATGGAAGCTGCGGTATGAACCGCTATATTATGATAGGGAATATTATGCCGAAGTAGCAGAAAAGAAAGACGGCTGGGTTAATGTTGAAGCGCTTCCGTGCGATGTTCATGTCCCATTGATTGAAAATGGGATGATAGAAGATCCTGTAATTGCCGACAACTGCTTTAATTGTGAGTGGATAGAGGATAAGTCATGGTGGTTCAGAAAGGTATTTAAGGCCGAAAAGGAATTACTCCATTCCCATAACAGCGAATTGGTTGTCGAGCGCCTGGATGCCGAGGCGGACTTGTTTTTGAACGGCGTATATCTTGGCCATCATAAAAGTGAGACATATCCTTTCAGGAAAGATATCAGGGATATTTTACACGAAGGTGAGAATATTTTGGTCATACGTTTGACAGCAGGTCTGGAATACTATAACGAGCTCGGACTATCCAGGATTCACTGGAAAGGCAGCGATTATGTATCAGGCAGCTTCATCCGAAATTGTGGTCCGAGGCGTGATCACAGACGTGTTTTCGTAAGAAAGCCCCAGTATGTTTTTGGTTGGGACTGGAACCCGAGGATTGGGACCTGCGGTATTATGGGGGATGCAAGAATAGAATCCTATAATGATATAGCAATAAGAAGCGTTAAATTTACGACTAGAAATCTTATGGATAGAGAAGCACAGATAAGTGTGGAAACAGAAATTGAAAATCTGTACTCTATAACAACTATAGATGCCGCTGCCAGACTTGATGTCTGTTTCAATGATGCTACGGTCTGTTCAATAGAAAAAGAAATATTCATGACATCAGGATTAAACTATGTCAATTTTGAATTCAATATTGATAATCCCATGCTTTGGTGGCCGAACGGAATGGGTGAACAAAATCTTTATACAATAAAAATATATGCTGCTTCATCTACTGGCGGTACTGACTATCATGAGCTTAAAACCGGAATCCGCACTGTAAAACTTAATACGGATAAAATCAGTAATAGCAGCCGCTTGTTCGCTCTGGAGATAAATGGAGTAAAAACGTTTTGCAAAGGAGGCAACTGGGAGACGCCTGATTCGATTTACGGAAGGATAGCCGATGAAAAATATGAAAAGCTTATAAAAGAAGCAAAAGAAGCAAACTTTAACATGCTTCGTTTTAATGGCGTAGGCGCTTATGAACGCGATTATTTCTATGAATGCTGCAATCGTTACGGAATATTAATATGGCAGGATTTTACTTTTAGCTGCGCCGCTTACCCTGACGAGTTGGATTGGTTCAGGTATGAAGTTGAGAAAGAAGTGGATTATCAGACCAGGAGGTTGCGCAATCATCCGTGTGTAGTCCTTTGGTGCGGTAATAATGAATGTCAGATTACTCTGGAGAGCTATGGGAAAATCAGCTATCTGGAAGATAAGAAGCCGGCCTTTCCTCGAGGGATACTGCTGTTTAATGAGATTATGCCTCGTTTGGCAAGAAAAAACAGTCCCGACATTCCCTACTGGAATTCCTCGCCTTTTGGAGGAATTGACCTTAACAGTGACGAATATGGCGATAGGCATCCCTGGGGTGAGAGCTTTATGAATGAAGATATTAATAAACGCATTGCCCTGGAGGAATACAATAAAGTGCGCGGACGTTTTGTATCGGAATTTGGATGTATTGGTCCGACAAAAAAATCCTCTCTTTATAAGTACTATGGCAGTGAAAATGTGGTTATAGGCGGCGGTACATGGAATTTGCATACGAATGAATTTGAAAAGGAAACTATAAATGCGGCAATTTTAAAGCATTATGTTGATCCGGAATCTCTTTCTCTTGATGAGTATCTATTATATGCGGGATTATTCCAGGGATTGATGCTGGGGTATGCTTTTGAGTTATTGCGATATGCGGAAAACAATTATGGGGCTTTGGTCTGGAGTTACAATGATTGTTGGGGTGAAGTCGGATGGAGTATTATCGATTATTATGCAATCCGTAAAATATCATTTTATTTTGTAAAACGTGCCCTTGCACATACGAAATTGATTATGAGGGAAGATGGAAAAGCTATAAACATTATTTGCATGAATGATACCCCGAAAACGCTGAAATTTGAACTTGAATACGGTTATATGACGTTTGGCGGCACCAAAGAGGATACTGCAAGCAGGACGGTAACAATCAAACCTTTTACTAAAGCGGTTGTTGCTGCTCAAATGAAAAAGGGTCCACACGATACTTCCAAAGGATTATACTATGCAAGTGCAGATAGTAACTGCAGCCTTATCCCTGCTATATTAAGGACATGCGACTTCAGGAATATGCAGATAACGCTTCCTGAAATTAAAGTTACCGGATTGAAAGAATGCGGAGGGGAGATAAATTTTACTGTTTCAAGTGACAAGTATGTACATGCCGTGCACTTTGGATTAAATGACGACGTGCTTTTATCGGATGAGTATTTTGACCTGCTTCCGGGAGAATCAAGAAAAGTAACCGTACAATGCGTAAATCATCCAATAGCGACTGGCGATATTATTCCCCGATATGTTTATGTAAGATAATGACTTTTGATAATATGAAGTTACAGGAGAAGTGTTAAATGAACAGATTTGATATAAATGAAATTGAAAGTTATGTAGCTGCAGGTGATGTAAACCCCGGGTCCGATTCGCTATTTTATACTTTCCCATCCCTTTCCAGGTGCTCCGACGGGTCGTTTTTATGCTGTACACTTGCCGGGAAAAAGAAAAACAGCCCGGATGGAAGGATTAGACTATATAAATCCGTTGATTGCTGCAGGACATGGTCGGAGATTGATTCACCAGCGTTGCAGGATGAAAAGGAGGATGCAGGTTATGGGTATCAGATGTGCCATATCAGCGAAATAGAGCAGAGATACCTTTTGGCTGTTTATGTCAGGGTAAAATGGTCCAATCATGAAGAGCCGTTATTTCATCCGAAAACCGATGGGATTCAACCTTGTGAAGTAAGGATAACCAGATCATTTGACA
This sequence comes from Ruminiclostridium sp., assembly GCA_012027035.1. Classification (GTDB taxonomy): domain Bacteria; phylum Bacillota; class Clostridia; order Acetivibrionales; family DTU013; genus MnB-11. The sequence continues at coordinate 3,121 of VEPD01000145.1, forward strand.
ATGGAAAGAGCTGGGTAAAACCAAAAACACTGGATTATACACTTCCTGATATGATCATTCCGGGCCGGTGTATAAAATTACCCAATGGGATGCTGGGTATTCCATGCGAAGTATGGCATGAATGGGATAAAGGGTTTAGAGAGGGACCTTCATCGAGATTAATAATTTCAAAGGATAAAGGTGAAACCTGGAATAAAGCGTCAATCATGGCGTTGGATGAAATGAAGGAAAGTATATATGGCGACCCCAGGATTACTTTCCTTGAAGACGGAAGGATAGTTACACTATTCTGGCGTTACAGCTTGAAGACCGGAGAAGACATGCCGGTACACCGTGTTGAATCATCCGATGGCGGTGAGACATGGAGCAAGCCCTATAATACAGGTCTTGAAAGCCAGATAGCCAATCCTGTGTCGTTCGGAAACGGAATTATGCTTTGTATATTCCAGAAAAGATTCGGCGACCAGGGAATGAAAGCCGTGCTTAGCTATGATAATGGATTGACATGGGATACCGGAAATGTTGCAACCATATGGCAGTCGGAAAGCAGTACAGATAATAAGAATCCATTCCAGGGATATCAGGATTATACCTTCGGTTACTCTTCTGCCATGAAATTGAGTGACAGGGAGGTTCTTGCCACTTTTTGGTGCAGTAACGGGAAAACCACATATATAAGAATTTGCAGGCTACAGGTACGTAAACACTAAGTAAAGTTCCATGAAAGTTACTTACCGGATAGAGTAATACCCCTGTACCGATTTAACCGATATCCGGTGGGTAAGGATTAGAATTTAAGACTACGGAGGTATATTTAAATGCTGACAGAAAGAGAAAACTATTTAAGGAATGCGACCTTTGGCAATCCTCAATGGATACCGATTCAGATTTGCATTAGTGACGCTGCATGGGATTGCCTTAGATATGAGCTTGAAGATATCGTAGCAAGACATCCCATATTGTTTCCTGATTTTCAAAAAGGCTGGCGTGATTATGAGCAATACGACTTTGGAGGAAACACCAAAGGCAAGCCGTTTACCGATTCGTGGGGATGCATCTGGGAAACAGCCATAAATGGGATCGTGGGAGTGGTTACAAATGCGCCCTTATCAGATTGGAAGAATTACCAGGGGTATAAATTTCCCAATGCCCATGCACATACGGATAGCGCTTCTAAAGATTATTGGGATTTGGAAAAAGTGAGAATGGATGAGCTGCGTATTCAGGATAAGCCTGTTATAGCTCATACACAGCATGGTTTTCTTCTTATGAGGCTTGAATATCTCAGAGGGTTTGAGAACCTTATGATTGACATTGCTACAGGCGAACCGAAGCTGGAGGCTTTGATCGATAAAATTGTCGAATATAATATGGCTGTTGTGGATAATTACTTAAATATCGGCATTGATGTCATGACCTTGGCAGAGGATCTGGGTACGCAAAATTCAACATTAATTAGCCCTGGAGATTTAAGGAAGTGGATTATGCCCGGTTACCGGAAACTGATACGGAAGTGTAAGGCTAAAAAGACCCTGACAGCATTCCACAGCGACGGTAAAATATTGGATATAATTGATGATTTGATTGGAGCCGGGGTAGATATCATAAATCCGCAGGATTTGTGCAACGGAATTGAAAACCTCGAACGCTATGTGAAGGGCAGAGCCTGTATTCAGTTGGATGTGGACCGCCAAAAAATTATTCCTTTCGGGACAAAAAAGGAAATATGCGAACTGATTGAAGAAGAGGTAAAAAGATTGGGTGATCCCACAGGAGGATTTGAGTTTATTGTGGGGATTTATCCCTCAGTACCGCCGGAAAACATTGATGCACTTTTTGAAGCGCTGGAAAAATACAGGACTTACTGGTGGAAATGAGAATATAAAATGCAGAAGCAAAAAATATACAGGAGGGATGTTTTATGGCAGGTTTTAAAATAGGCATAAGAGTGAATTCCTTTCGGCTTGAGCTGAAAGAAGCAATACGGAAATCAAAGGAAGCAGGCGCCCAGGGGATACAGGTGACTGCAACATACGGAGACATAGTTCCTGAAAATCTGGACGTGAAGCAAAGAAAAGAGTTTCTGGATATGGTAACATCATATGGACTTGAAATATCAGCCCTTTGCGGGGATCTGGGCGGTCATGGGTTTACCGACGAAGAAGAAAACAAGTGGAAAATCGAAAAATCCAAAAGGATTATAGATCTTGCAAGGGATTTAAATACGAATGTAGTAACTACACACATAGGCGTAATTCCTGAAAGCAGGGATCATAAAAGATGGGATATTCTCAGAAATGCCTGTGAACGCCTTGGAGAATACGGTGATAGCGTAGACGCGTATTTTGCCATAGAAACAGGTCCTGAAAAAGCGTCCGTATTGAAAGAATTTCTGGATAGCCTTGAATCAAATGGTGTACGCGTCAACATGGACCCGGCAAACATGGTAATGGTTATGGGTGACGACCCTGCAAATGCGGTGTATCAGTTAAAGGATTATATAGTACATACACATGCAAAGGATGGCATCATGCTAAAAAAGATAAACCCTGAGATAATATACGGAATGGTTGATGAAGAGATAGAGCCGGGAGAAGCCTTCAAGGAAGTGCCTCTTGGTGAAGGCAATGTCAATTTTACCGAATATTTGAAGGCGCTTGATTCTATTGGATATAGCGGATACCTGACAATTGAAAGGGAAGTCGGGGAT
>VEPD01000238.1 GCA_012027035.1 Ruminiclostridium sp.
ACCAAATCTATATTATTATAATAATTATTTGCCTTGAACTCTCGGACATCACTCTCGCGAACATTCCATTCAGGACGATTTTTCCTTAAGGTTTCACAAGCTGCACGGTCTATTTCCACTAAGACAACATGCTCAAATCCAGCTTGTTCTAATCCTAACGCCTGCCCGCCGGCTCCAGCGCATATTTCAATTGAGCGCATCAGCCATTCTCCCTTCTTTTAACGACGTTATCTTTATTCAGTGTGCGTTCATCCTGGGGCTTTTGGATGCCAACAGGTATTGCCCAGGCATTACCTAATCGCCATGCACCGGATATTCGTCCTTCTGCACATAGGACTTGAACACGTCGGGGAGTAATTCCCCATTTTCCCGCAGCTTCTTTAGCTGTCATAAATTCCATAGCATCGACTCCTAAAGAATACATTTATACAAATTAATTATATTCGCAACTGCGAAGAATTTCAAGCATATATTACCAGCCTAAAGAACCCTCCCACTGTTGTTGAGGCTGTTTATTTTTACTTCCGATATAACAAATCGTACAATTCAACAACTGCTCTAATGATATCTAAAAATACTTTTTATCCAATTAATAAAGCCATTCGATTTCGATCTGCTTTCAATATATTTTTCAACTGCCTCTTTATCATTTCTTCTTACATTATCCATTTGATTTTTAGTGATCGAGCCTGCCCATACCACTTTATCATTAGTAATCCAATAATGTGACTTACACTCATGACTCCAGTTTCCAATCGAAGGATAAAGAGATACTGTTTCACCATCATAGGTTAACTTCCATCTTGCCGGTGATAAAGATGTTACAATATCCGCTCCGCATCCGCAGGGGCATTTATGCTTCGCTACATCGTATTCAATGGAGATATATAGTGTATCTTCTTCAATTTGTGATGGTATATATTCAACGAATTTATGCCTCATTTTTTATTTCCTCTTCATCTATAATAAAAATTGAGTTATATGAAATATCTTCTGATAAATAAAAACCGTTCAGTTTTTTCCAAGCTAAAATACCCAAGATTGCATTTAAAGCATTTAACTCTGAAATCTGAATGTTTTGAGAGTATATATCTTCGTCCGCTGTTTTTCCCATTGCAATTTTATCTAGGTAAGAGCAATCTTCCGGTGTTATAAGTGTTTTCCTTATAGTTCCTCTTAATGAATTATTAACGACACTTATTCCCATACCTAAATCCACAAATGGAATTTTAGAAGCCATGAGATGTTCAATCATTACCTTTTTAGCCTCAGCTTTATCAATTGCTATAAACACAAAATCATGCCCATCCAGAAGTACTACATTCGATTCATCAATATAGACATCATGGTCTATAATACCATCTCGGAATTTCTCATATTTCTCCTTGAAATATGAGACTTTGCTTGGCTTTTTTGCTAGTTCATCCAGGGTCATTGTACCGGGAATCCTGAAAGCGTTATGATTAAACATCTGGTCACCATCAAACAGTGAAATTTGCTTAACCGGGGTTTTGCTAACAAAATCCAATACAAAAGAGCCTGTCCCTCCTAAGCCTACTATAGCTATCTTTTGATCCTTTATTCTTTCTGATAAATGAGACAACCCTGCTCTGGCTGTGTTGGTATCAGGATACTTAAACACACTGGAATCACTATAGGATTCATATTCAAAGTTTTGTGCCGAAACACTTGGGTCTATAGATTTTGCCGGTGCAGATAATAATTCAATATATCTTGTCATCTTTGTATAAAAGTCAGGATAGCTTCCATTCTGCGGTTTTGAAGAAAAGTAATATGCTCCAATTATATCTGTAGTCAGAGTATGCTGTTGAGCACTATTCACGAAAGAATTACTTTCAGTGCCAAATTGGTTGCAGGGATGCTCTCCCATAAATCTTACTGTATGGTCCTGAGGAGGTACGGTTTTTTCCCCTGACAAAGTCAACGGGCAGTAAATGGTGCCAAATAGAATATTCTTATCTTTATTTACATAAGGTATCCCTTTAATTACCAAATTCCCGCTGACTATGGAAATATTATATCCTTCATCCTTTAGTCTTCTCAAGTCACCATTAAGATCTATTAGTTGAGTCGACATTTATTCTCATCCCATCTTTCATATTTATTTGGTCGCCTAAAGAATATGATATCTTGTGTTTGTCTCCATCATCATTTTTCCTGGTTGATACCATGGTATAAGATTTCTGTGAATCATCATAGCTCCCAAAGGCAAGCGTTACTACTTCTTGAAATGTATAGTCCCTCTTTTCAACCTCTACCGGCTGACCGTTAATTACTACTGTTATTAGTTTACTCATTGTAAGTGGCTCCCTTCAAATTATTTATATCTTATTGGCAATTTTTATTATAACATTTGTTATATGTTTTGGTCAATAACGTTTAGTATTTTTTTTTATAACGATTGTTAATAATAATTGTAAAGATATTTTTTTCGTGTTATTATTGATTTGGATAAACATATTGTAAGGAGGCATTGTTGTGTCTGTATCTGAACGAATTCAAAAAAGACGCGAACAGTTAGGTGTAAGCCAAACTGAACTCGCGAAAAGAGCCGGGCTGCAACCACCCGCAATAAGTCAGTATGAATCAGGATTAAGAAGTCCTTCATATGAAGCTCTTATTAAGCTTTCCAACGCATTAAATGTTACTACAGATTATTTGATTTCAGGTAAAGAAGCAAGCACAGATGTTATTAATGATCAAACTATAAACTTATTATTAAAAATTGCTCAAGGCTTATCGGTGCAAGACAAGGATAAGCTCCTTGAGTATGCAGTTTTTCTTTCTGGTAATTATTATAGAAATATTCCAATACCTATTGAATCGGACTTTGCCGAATGGGTTCTGAGGAATCACACTAACGGTACTCTTCCAATTGACGTACGACAAATCGCAGATAAATTAAATATTTTAATCTATGAAGACGAACTGGACGAAGAAGGAGAAGGAATACTTTTTAATGGATCTCAAAAAATCATTGTGTTAAACTCTAGAATAAAAAACAGCCAGAGAAAAAAATTTACTACAGCTATATTGATAGGGCATGCGGTGATACCTTGGCATCTAAAACAAAAATATTATGTGAGGAAAAGTGGCTCATCTACTTTGCTGACAGAAGATATTCACGAAATGGAAGCTCAAGATTTTGCTGCCAAACTAATTATGCCTCAAGTCCATCTAAATAAAGACTTTGTTAAAACAAGAGCAAGCATAGAAAGTTTAAAACAGCTTGCTCTAGAAAAATATGATGTTTCACTCTTTGCATTGATAAATAGCTTAGTGGAATATGCAAAAGACAAGTACGCCGTTATTCAATCCGAAAAATGGGAGATTATTAAGACGTATCCTGGCAATAGGCCGTTGAATCCAACGATTGATCCATCAAGCATAACAGCCACATTTTTTGACAACCCCAGCAGCACAGAGGAAATACGCCAAGGGGATGTACCGGCAAAATACTGGTTATTAGATGCACAAGCTGATGAAGTCATACATGAAGAATGTATATATAATCCTGAATACAAAAAAGTATTAACACTATTAATTAAAAATTAAGTCTTTTCATTTTAACCATCGTCATATTACAGGCATCTATTACAAGCATCAAAGCCCATAGCGACATGTTAAGACTAAAACCTTCAGCAGCACTGAGGGCTTTAGTCTTAACAGTTTCTACCTTCAGGCAGGAGCAGTTTGGATTGTAACTACTCCTGCCATATTTAATAATCAAAGTATGAAACCCTCTGGTTCATCACGATGCCGGATTTGAATTGAAGCTCTATCAGATCGTCCTTGACGGCCTTGACGCTCTGCAGAAGCCTCCTGACAAGATCATTGTCGAATTCCCTGACCTCACAGGTGGTTTTCTTCAGGCAGGCGTCCATATCGTCTAGGCGCTGCTGAAAATTCTCCGCCATTTTCTGTTCTCTCACCATCTCCAGTTTTTTCTGCTTCAGGGCGTTTATCTGCTCAGAGATTCCTTTATACCTAGCGTCAAAATCCTCTATGACAGCGCCCCGCTGGGCGTTTTCCTCTATCAGAGCCAGCATCTCGCCTTGCAGCTTTTCTATCTGCCCGTCATATTCAGTGGGTACATTCTTGGTGGAGTAGCTGCCGATGACCCTGATTACATTCTCACGGAAGGCGCCGACAAATTCGCCGCGGTTTTCCACGACGCTGTTGATGGCGGTCATTACCGCTTCATGGAGGACGGCCTCTTTAAACGTAGGGGAGTGCTTGCAATTCTTAGTACCGTTCTTCAGGCGGTTTTCACATCGCCACACCGCACTTTTCTGTCCATATTTCGACCATACTTGCCGACGGTAGGGCTGACCACATTCCTTGCATACCATGATGTCTGATAAAGCAAATTTGGAGCTGTATTTGCTTTTTTCTTTTTCCTGTTCTTGCTTTGCCCTGCGGGCTACCGCCGTCTTACTCAGGCTTGCCCTCCTTGCTTTTTCTTCCTGTACTTGATAAAAAAGCTCCTTGGGGATGATGGCTTCATGGTCATCCTCTATGTAATATTGAGGGACGATACCATCGTTCTTAACCCGCTTTTTGGTGAGGAAGTCTATTGTATAGGTTTTTTGCTGGAGAACATCGCCCATGTATTTTTCATTAGCTTGTGTCAAGTCTTACATAAAAAATATATGACTTTCCCAGAAATACTTTTGCATAGCAGGAAAGTCATTCGAATATGGATTTTTATAGCATTCACTATGTTCAAGTTAATTTACAAATACATACAGTTCTTATAACTCAAAATCAGTTGAATGACCCAGCAATGATTAAAACTTTTTATTAATTATGTCACAGACCCTTTTATGATATGCTGGCTCTTCTTCCTCTGCATCATATATAACGTGTCTATCATAATACTCCGAAATAGCAGCATAATCATAACTCGTATTATCTGTCCACGACACTAAAAATAACTTTCCGATATCTTTATGCCTTGTTAGGTCTTCAAGGACATTATTTATTTTCCCTCTCATAGCTGAATCAATTGGATATAAAATTGCAAAATCAAATTTGTTACCACATCTGTTCCATATGGTTCTATTAAGGCTATCAAAAGTATAATAATTATTGCCGACTTTAATCCATTCACCTGATTTTGGAGTTTTTTTGACTCCTGCAAAACCTGCAAATTCTTCATTTGTTATATTGTCCATACCATTAACTCTAAATAATATTCTGGCATTTTTATAATACTTGTTTAATAATGCCATAACTAATTTATGCTTCTTGTACTGATGAGTTCCTGTTAAAAGAATTGCTTTTTCATCACCTTTTAGAAATTCAGTAATTAGCTCAATAGCTTGCTCTTTGCCGTACATATAATATCACTCCATATCTTTTGGCACTTATAACCATATTTTAAAATCAGAAAGATTTATTTCCTAATACTTTAATGATCCGGTGCACATGACGAACAAAAACCATTTCCGCCGTCATTTTGATGTCCAATTTTGCACCCACAATCTGGACAAGTAGAATAGAATTTTTCTCCGATCCACTCGTCAGGCTCTTCTTCATACAAAGAATCTATTCGTTCACTTTCGCAGCAGGTATCTTCATCTAAAACCAAATTTCCGTCATTTTCAATGCTGTCAACATAATACTTTTGCTGTGATTCATCCAACTTCATATTAACAGTTATATTTAATTGGCTTTCATGCGACTCTCTAACCTGTCCCACATGAGTATACATATAATGACGATCTTCTTTATCATATACAGAATTCTCATAGTCAAAAAATGAATATTCGATTACAGCCTTAACAACCGCTAAAACCGCTACAGAAGCATCTTGGTTTTCAATAAAGTCAATAGAGTCCATAGCGATTTTTATGCTATCAATGTCAAAATCATCGATATCGTCATAATCCATTTGAAAATCTATATTCATGTCTCGAACGTATTTCTCAACATGCTCAATTATTTTTGGGTGGCTATCTGCAATGCAAAGAACAACCTTCTCAACAAATTCCGGCTTATATTCTTTTGATATATAACTTAAGATATCTTTAATATTCTTAACAACGTGTATATTCTTTCTACCTGCCAATGCATTTTCCCAACCTTTATCCTCCGTCGCCACAATAACTGATGAGACTGGATTGTCTACTGCAAATTTAAAAAGTGATTTAATTACAATTGCATCTGGAAATTCGTACTTCTTCTCTTGCCGAAGTTCAAAAGGGGCTCTGCCATTAAAATAGTCATCCAGCAACAACTCAAGATTAACATCAGAATTCTGCAAAACGACACAATCTGTTTCTTTTAAATAATTCTTCCATTGTTCAGCAATATATATCTCCCACTCTTGTTTTCTAAAATCTTGAAATAGTCCTTTATGCTTATCTGAATGCCTTAACTCATTGATACAATATATTTTTTCTATAAAGTTTTTAATTTGAGAAGCAGCCTCCTTGGCTTGATGTTGTATGTTATTTTCAACTTCATTTACTATAATTTTGTTTGTTAAAAGCGATATCGCACCCGCATCATGATACTTTCTCAAATTCAATAAGGCTCCCCCGTTAAAATTGAATCCTGTTCTCATGATTATGTTAGTATCTAAAAAAACATATAAAGGAAATTCTAAATCCATGCTGTTATTCACTCCATACTTATATTTTCTTTATTATGAATTCTATATCGTAATGCTTATTTTAAATGGCATTCTCAATAAAAATTAACTAATAGTTACGATTGGTCATCCTCTTCATTTAAAGCAGGAACTTCAATTATCGGAGTAAATACCTTTTCTTTTATTTGTATCATGTTGTAGCTGTTGGCATCCAAACTTTCAATTGCACTTCTCGTATCCGTATCTTTTATTGTTATTCCAATAATGACCTGTCTCCAACCTGCAACGCCAGTTATTCCTTTGAAAAACGCCTTCATATTCGCTATCACGATACTGTGCTGATCAGGCTCATCAAATATCAGAATACCTGGGTGATTCCCGAGATGGGTATTCGATGTTTGAAGCAGAGACATTGTAAAAGCCCATATGGCTCGAATATTATCGCTAGCTGATGAATCAAATTTCATATCAAAATTATTGATTACTGGCAAATAAGTATCTCGTGAAATAGATATATCATCTATATTTGATACACTTTTATATCCATACGTTCTTAGATTATTCTTAAAATTATTCTCAAATGAACTTAACTTTTTCTTATCTTCTAATGTGAATTTTTCTTTTGGAAGCTTGTCCTTGTCATCTAAGTATTTTTTCCAACGTTTTGAAAGCTCTATAAGTTTTTCAAGAGAACTGCTGACAGTATTTTTAAATTTCTCTAATTCTTGTATCTTACTGTTTAGCTCAAGTTTTTTATAGACAATTGATTCAGATAGTCCCTCATCTACCGAATACAGATCGTTTCTTAAAGAAAGAGCTAATCTTCTGAGTGTAAACAAACTCCCCTCAAGATGAGAGATTGAATTTTTTAGTTCTTCTTTAGCTTCTAAATGACCATTCAGTGCAAATTCAAGCATTTCTTTCTGAGCAACCAGATGTTTTATATTTTCATCAATGCTCATTATATGAAGTTCATTGTCTATAGGTAAAAGTGTATCCGGAATTGCCTGATTGCAAACAGGACAAATACCCTTCATCGTCTCAGATCCGATATCCGCTCCAAGATTCTTTAGCCTTGCAGCATCTTTATTATTAGCTATATCAATCTTGATAGTATCAAGGCTATCTCTAAGGCTTTTTATGCTTGCATCTTCCATACTTAGTTTTCTTCTGGCTTCAATAATCTTATTGGATATTAAATTAATTTGCTTCTCTGTCTCGTCAAGCTCAACTTGCAACTCATCAAAATTATCAACAATTTTAGGTTTCAATGAAGAAAGTCGGCTCAACTCATTTCTCAAGTCTGAAATATATAAATTTAATTCTTGTCTATTAATGTACTCTATGGAAACCTTAGCTATTACAGCTTCTTCAAGAATCCGCGGTGAATTTGGAAAACCTGTAACAACACACTGCGCAGACCTACTGTCAGCAGCAAGAGCCTGTACTATATCATTCCAGGACTTTTCTATATCATTTTTTTCATCTGCCAAACTTATTTTTTTCTTTTCATTTTCAATAGTATCAAGATTAAGTATGTACTCGACGGTACGCTGCTTGGCCTCTTTTATACCTAAATTAGGCATTCCTGAAAATATATCTGCCCATCCACGCTTTTGTTCAATAAACATACTTGAAAAAAGCAATTGTAAATACAATTTACTTTCCGAATCACTGTAATTGTTAACATAGGGTAATTCCAGACCTAAATATCGCTCTAAAAATGTATGAAAACCTTTTTCACGAGTTGCAGAATTGGGCATATGCACATACATATCATCAAAATCTACAGAACCTGCTTCCACATCAGCTAAACAGCCAAAATATACAGTAACTAAACGTGAATCTCTGTTTTCCATTTTTGCAGTTCGGTATAAAGTAATGGTATCCGCTCTGTTATACACTTCCAAGTATACTTCAGATTCAAGAGTATTAAAGGTCTTCTCATTATACTCAATGTAATTCTTATACGCTGATGTCAGGACCTTTTCACCCCTACCGCCTATTATCTCTTCAAAGCCCAGAGCATAGTATACTCCCTCTATCACCGAACTCTTTCCACAAGTATTGTCATCGCTGGCAATAAAATTTATGCCTTGCATGAAGGCATGGTCAAAGCCAAAATTCAGCTCTGCGGTACGTATATTAATCTTTAATCTATTAATTTGAAGCATTCGAATACCTCCATAATGACATCATATCCTTAATCTTAGCCTCTGTAAGTTTATTTGAAAGTAAATGAAGTTGCTCTTTTTCTCTTGACATCAAATCGGTATAATTGTCTATTTTATTAACGAATTTTTTCCCTTTATCCGTCAAGCGGTATAATCCATTTGCCTGTTGCACAAACATGTTATCTGCTACTGCATAATTCAATGCCCTATTTACAGCCGGATCGAATCGAATGGGCCTGTACTCATTGATTTTTTAATTTACAAAGTTAATCAGCCTATTCATGTCGCTGTCTGATGTTAATGCTAAAGATATCATGTGCAGTTTGAGAGTGGAGCATCCTCCGCGTCCACATGACCTTGCCAGAATAAGACAAAGCTGCGCGACCTTATAGCTAATTCGATAATTATAAGGCACCGCTTCCGGTCTATCGGTAAACAGAATTCCATCAACTGAGTCAAACAATTTATTCATACAAGTCACCTATTTCTAAATTCCATTGGGCAATCCGCCAACCATGCACCAACCATATCATGTTTTAATTCCATTATTGAAGATGTAGTAAAATGCTTATCGAATTCACGGCTCAGTTTTTGCTCAAATCCACTTAAAATCTCATTAAATATGCTCATATTGAGCGAGCGATCTTGATTCATCTTTGTTTTTAAGCTGACCTCTCTTTTGCATGCCTGTTCTAGAGTATAGATATGTTCGTATATTTCTGGAAAATCAATCTGCAACATTCGTAAAATCTCAATGCCCTTAATATAGTACGTAACATATGCACCAACAACATCCGTGAAATCTTCGTCATCGTCGGCCACTGGATTCATCACCGCTTTGATTTTCCGTTGTATGTTATGCACTTTTTCTGAAGGACATTTATCCCACGGTATAGTATCAAAGTTCTTTACAACTACATTAAGTTTTGTATCTGTTATTGTCTCTCTTATAATCTTCGCAAACTCAACCTTGAAATCTTCTGCCACTTTGATCACTATCACAAAATTGTCATCCAGATGATCATATTCGCTTGGCTTTCCAGATTTTCCTTGTAAAACTTCATTTCGTTTAGTTGTGGCGTGTTGTAGCAGTCGATTATCTTTATAGCAAGGAACCACAAAATGCCATTGCTTTACTGTTGGCACCCCCAGTTCCTTCAATCGTTGTTTGTAAGTTTGATCTATCAGCTTGTTTATATCTTTTGTAAGTTTATCCCTCTGATGCTCATACAGTTCGTCATCATTGTACTCACGCTCAGGACAATAACACTGATATACAATGCCCGTTTGGGTATATCCTTCAATACCAGCATCGCCCCTATATGTAGCAGGTATTTTTTGATAGTTATCATTTTGATAGCGTATACGATAGCAGGCATCACACCATTCTTCCCAAGCAGTCCCGCTAAGTGGGGCCTCTATAAAATCTAAAATCATGCCTTAACTACCTCCAAATACTTAAAGGAATCGAGTTTGTCAAATCCGGCTCATTTCTCAGACATTTTATATCAACTATCATTTCTGAATCATCCGAGGTTAACTGAATTTTTGCCAGACTTAATGGGTAATATATTTTTAATAGTAAAGCTTCTTTATCTATAAAGAATAGCTTGTTGCCAATAAACAAACATTTTTTTTCACACACACTAATACCTCCTGCAGCTTGGCATTGCACATGAAAACCATTAGAAATATTCATTTCTTCAAGCTTTGATCATTATGGAAAAGATATATGGCTACAGCAAATTTTATTCGTGTGTACTATGTCTTAATTCTTATTTGCATTTTGTTTCATTCTAAGCATTATACTCAAGCATTTGGTTCTTATCCCTCTTATACCCCCTATCCATAGGTTTTACCACATCCTTCGGTATCGTCCAAGTATTAGCAAAACGCACAGCACCGGGAATTTTATCCTGAACACATACCACCTGCACCCGATGTATGGTAATTCCCCATTTTACAGTTGCTTCTTTTACAGTAATGTAGTCCATAAAAGCAACCTTTTAGAGAGAAATCTTGTATATCTTATTATATATCGGGAAAGCGAACAGAACAAGTTTTATGGTGCAAAAATATAATATTTATGCTGAATTATGTCTGTTAAACTTTAAAAGTATATAATACAGGGGAAAGGATGTCGGTTATTTCAACCCATATAATCTTTCTATAGCTTTTCTTGAAATTAACCACACTTTACCACTTTTTCGATAATCTATGCCTTCATTGAGTTCTTCGCCCGTAACCCGATGCCTAAGTGTGCTTGGGTCAATATTCCAAATCTCTGCTGCTTCCGAAAAAGTTAAAACTTCTGAAATGTTATTTGGGGAGGAGAGACTGGCTTGGGCTGTAATTTCAATATGGTGAACCTTGAAATTTGAATCAGCATATGCTTCAAAGAGCATCGCTTCGGCTGCTTCCTCATTAATATTTGTGACCTCGCCTGAGATGCTTCTTCCATTAATGTTTCGGATTGTTAGCTTATCGCCCTTCTTAATTATTATCTCAGCTATCTTTGACCTCTTCCCCACTATTTTCATCCTCTTTTCCCGCAAACGTGAATTTTCTATTAATTATACCACGAATACGTGAATGAAATAAAGGGATACTACCTATCGTTTACTCTTTTTAACAAGAGAATTTAATTCCTTTCTGATGCTTTTATCTCTTTTTTACGTATTATACAATTCCTTTATATATGAAAGTACCGAAAGTACTATAGTTTGCAATTATCAAATTTAGACTTCGAGTGTACCGGAGAACCTGATGAATTTTTCACCAATTCCATTAATTATTTGCCGATACACTCGTAGTCATCTTATTTATCTCAGTTGTTCTTCTGAACCTACACGGCAGTAGACGGCAACTTTTAGTGGTTTAAAATCTACTTCGCCGTTATCAACAGTCGTTAACTTTACTCCATGTTCCTCCATCTCATCCACATATGCCATGATCCTGCACATGTCGCGTGCAATCCGGCAAGTGTTTTTTACCAGTACAATGTCTACCCGTTCAGCTTTTACCGCTTCCATAACCTCTTTTAAGCCTTTACGATTAAATTCCAGACCGCTTCCATGTTCGGTAGTAATACCAACAATCTCCCAGCCTCGTTTCCTTGCATATTCTATCATCTGCTCTTTTTGAAGCATCAAAGCCACGCCATCCGGGTGAGCCACCCTGCAATATATCCAAACCTGGTTACCTTGCTTTTTTATCAGATTATCCATCTTATCATCTTCTCCTTATCATATTTTCTGTATCCTTTATCCCCCTTTCATCGTAGGATACAGGCATTGATATAATCTTCAAAATTCCAAGCAATCTCAATTGGTCCGTTATCAAAGACGCGAATGACTTGAATAAATTCCTCCAGCATTTCTCTGGTCAACTCCGTTGCAGAAGCAAACCTCTGGCAGCTTTTCAATTCATTATTCTGGCTGATTTGAAGATTCTCCAGTTCAATTTCCTTCTCCCATTGCAGAATCATCGTCTCTGCTGACGTTATGCTATCAGAGTATTCTTCTTTTCGTTTCAAATATTCGTCTTTTGGGATTTTTCCGTCGCAAAATTCCTCATATGCTAATATTTTTGCAAGCTTCCATTTTTCCATCATAGCACGCTGTCCCTTAATCTGCTTTTGATTTTTTGCAACAGCATCCTCTTTTTCTTTCCAGTCCCTACTTGAAGTGGTATTCATGATTAGTTGGATTTGAGTGTCTATGGCAGACAGCAGCGTATCTTTTAGTATCTGTTCGGAGAGCTTTACCGATTTACATTGCTCGTTCTGAGAGAACTTTCCTTCTTCACAACAGTAGAAGGGTTCCTTTCGGATTAGCTTTCTTTGCAGGCTGTGATTGCAGTAGGCACATTTCAGTTTCCCGTAAAAAATGTGCTTCGGTCGATTTGTCAGGCCGTTTACATTTTTTCTCTTGATATTGGACTGCACCTTTTGAAATACCTCCTCTGATACAAGCGCCTCATGGGCACCCGGCACGACAATCCACTCGCTTTTCGGCAATGCCACAGTCTTTTTAAGCGAAATATCCACTTTTGTCCGTTTACAGCTGACCAGCTTCCCGGTGTAGCGTTCATCAGAAAGTATCCGTTTGATTGTTGCCAACGTCCATACCGTTTGCTCTCCCACAACCTTCCAGCCCCGACCTTTGTCGGTATAATTTTCCCTGCGGTACATCAGTGGAGAAGGAATCTTTTCTTTATTCAGTGTAATGGCAATGCCTGTAAGAAGAACGCCCTCATATGCCATCTGAAAAATCCTTCTGACCACGGCGGCAGCTGGTTCGTCCACTATAAGACTGTTTTTCTTTTCTTGTGACCTTGCATAGCCGTAAAATGGCATGGAGCACAGATATTCGCCTTTTTTGAATTTTGCCTGTTGGACGCTGCGGATTTTCTCGGAAATGTCCCTGCTGTAAAGCTCATAGATCAGCGTTTTGAATGCCACATCCATTCCGATGGAACGTCCGTTGCTCTTGTTGCTGTCGTAATTCTCATTCGCAGCGATAAACCGGACATTCAGGAAAGGGAATATCTGATCAAGATAATCACATACCTCAAGAAAATTCCTTCCGAAACGGGAAAAATCCTTAACGAGTATACAGTGGATTTCCTTGCGTTTTACCATATCAAGAAGCTGTTTCACAGCAGGACGGTTAAAATTTGTGCCTGAAAATCCATCGTCGCAAAACTCGAGAACCTCATACTGTACAAATTCCATATGGTCAGCAAGGTAGCTATGGAGTAAATCCCTTTGGTTTTTTATGCTGTTGCTTTCGCCTTCGTTTTCATCCTCTGCTGAAAGGCGGATATAAAGAGCCACTTTTTTAGCCATTGCAGGCACCTCCCTCTTTGTAAGGAAGGATTTTCTTATATTCGTCGCCGTAGTTCCATACGATTTCAATGGTGTTGTAGCCAGATACCCAAATGCATTGTATCAGTTCCAATGTCATTTCTCTTGTAATGGACGTTTTTCCCTTGTATTTCTGAAATGCCTTAATCCACTCGTTTTGAGGTGAAAGAGTTTTCTCATATTTTATGCTTTCCCGTTCCAATGCAGCAAGTTCGATTTGCAAACGTCCGATATCCTCGTCATAGCTTTTTTTAGAATACAAGTATTCATCCTCCGACAGCAAATGGTTTGTGTAAGATTCAAAGAGCGAGCCTTTCAGGAAAACGATGCGTTTCAGCTTTTGGCGTGTGGTACTGATTTTTTCCTCAACTTTCTTTCGGGCGGTTTGAAAATGCTCCTGCCGGTTGAGCCTTTCCAATATCCTCTCCATATCTACCGCAAGGTCAATCTGGCTTTGAAGGGTAGTATATACACACTCAAATAGATTATCCTCCCGAACTGACTTATTTGTACATGTCATGGAAAGGTTTTGCGCATACACGCGGCAGATAAAGCGGTAACATACCGATCCAGCCTTGGAAACATCCTTATACCGCACCATTTTGGTTTTGCAGTCCTCACAACGAAGAAGTCCCTTAAACACGTTCTCTTTATTGGAGATGTCCGCATACTTTCCGTTCAGGGAAACATGCAGGCGGTTCTGTTCTTCCTTGATTTTCTGCACTTTATAGAAGGTATCCTCGTCAATAATCGGCTCATGAGTATCCCTCACAACAACCCAATCAGATTGCGGAATCATGGTGGTCGGCTGCCCGTCGTACAGGGATTTCCTGCTTTTCCCCTGGGCCATGTGCCCCGCATACATCAGATTGGAGGTTATCAGCTTGATGCTCTGACCTTGCCAGATGGCGCCGCTCCCGGTGGGTTCTTTCTTGAAAACACCCGATAGATAACGGTATTTTGCCGGGGAGGGCACTCCCATTTCATTGAGCCGCCGGGCAATGATGTTGATTCCTATACCCTTCGCTTTCCAGAGGAATATCTGACGGACAATATGTGCCGTATCCGGGTCGAGAACCAGCCTGTGATTGTCATCCTTATCTTTCAAATAGCCATAGGGAGGATACGCACCGATAAATTCACCGTTCCGCTGTTTCACCGCCAATGCCGAACCGGATTTTTTGGATATGTCCTTGGCATAAATATCGTTAATCAGGTTTTTCAGGGAAACGGTGATGTCGTTTGTGTTTTGACTGTTCAAGCTGTCGTAGCCATCGTTTACTGCAATGAACCGCACTCCGAGAAACGGGAATATCTTTTCCATGTAGTTTCCGGTTTCAATGTAATTTCTGCCCAGACGGGACAAATCCTTTACCACAATACAGTTCACTTTCCCGGCTCTCACGTCATCCATCAGCCGTTCAAATTCAGGACGTTCAAAGTTTGTGCCTGTCCGTCCGTTGTCGCAGTACAGGGAGTATATCCGCATGTCGGGCTGTTCATTGACATATTTTTGCAGCATGTACTTCTGCATTTCAATGGAATCTCCGTCCTCCTTGTGGTTGTTGTCCTCCACTGAAAGGCGCGCGTAAATTCCTGTACTGTATACCTTTTCAGGTGCTTGTACCGGTGCGTCGTCCATGGCGATAGCGGAGGCTCTGCTCTTTCTTGCCATTTATATCGCCTCCCTTTCCTGTGCCAAGTCGGGAAGGATCTGTATGCGGTTTACATTCTCAATGGTTTCCACCATCCGGTCAAAGTCATATTGGTATTTGAAGTGGATTTCGACACGCTGGCCTTCGTAAATCAGTATTTTGTCTATCAACGTGACAATAATTACTCTTGTCAGCCCGGTAATGTCCCTGTATGCCTTAAAGCGCTCAATCCACTGACATTTGTCGCCTTTAAAAGCCAGAATGGCATCGATTTCCTTTTGAAGCCGTGTTTCAGCGGCTTGGGCATCCCTGCGCCTGTTTTCATAAACCTCTTTCAGTTCAAGATACTCTGCTTTACTGACCACACCGCCCATCATGGATTCATACAGGCTTGTTTTCAAGCGGTTGCAACGTTCGATCTCCTCGAGGTTTTTTGTAAGCTGGGCGTCAATCTTTTTAACCTCATCTTGTTGAAAGGGAAGATTGCTAATATAGAGTAGCAGGCGTTCCACTTGGATAATGCTCTCGATATGGGTTTTCAGCGACTGGAATACCACCTGCTCGACTGCCTTTTCACCGATACGGTGGGCAGTACATTCCTTTGCCGTCCGGTTGCTTGTACACATATAGTAGGTATAGACATTCCCGTTTTGACAAACACTGTTGCGGATCATATTTTTGCGGCAATCCCCGCAAAATATCAGCCCGCTGAACAGGTACACCGTTTCCTCGGAGGGAGCAATCCGTGTGTCCCGCAGGAGCAGCCAATTGACAGCTTGAAAATCTGCCGGGGCAATGATGGCTTCATGGTTGTTTTCTACCCTTATCCAATCTTCCTGGGGCTTTAATACCAGTGTTCTGATTTTATGGTTGGGTGTGCTCCGCTTGCCCTGCACCAACGTCCCGATATAAAATTCATTACGAAGGATGCGTCCTACTGAAACAGCCGTCCATTTGGCCTGCGGATTAGTCTGAAATCCGCTTTTGTATTTCATCCCGCAAAAGCGCTTATATTCAATAGGGGACAATATCCCCATTTCATTGAGTCTGTCGGCAATACGCTTCTGGCTCATGCCTTGCAGCTTCCATCTGAAAATATCCTGTACCACCGTGGAAGCGTATTCGTCCACCATCAGCCGGTGCCGGTCGTTTGGTGCTTTCAGGTATCCATATACAGCAAAGGAGCCGATGAAATCGCCCTTCTTACGTTTGATTTCAAGCTGGCTCCTGATTTTAACCGATATGTCGCGGCAATAGGCGTCGTTTACCAGATTCTTAAACGGAATTAGTATTTTGTCGGAGGACGATTTGCCGCAAGAACTATCATAGCCGTCATTGACGGCGATAAAACGTACACCGAGAAATGGGAATATCTGATCGATATACCGTCCGGCCTCCACGAAATTTCTGCCGAAACGGGACAGGTCCTTGACAATAATACAATTGATTTTTCCCGCCTTAACGTCATCTATCATGCGCTGAAAGTCGGGACGGTCAAAATTCACACCGGAAAAGCCGTCGTCTACCCGTTCCGAGCAAACACAAATATCCGGTATACCTTTCAGGTAATCCCGGATCAAATCTTTTTGGTTTACAATGCTGTCGCTCTCAACCTTATCGCCGTCTTCTTTGGAAATGCGGACATAGATCGCAGCATTGAAAATCTTATTGCTTGTTAAATTTTCCATATTGGTAGCCTCCTGATTGTTAAAGTTCATCAGCAAAACTTTTCAACAATCGGGCACCACCGATTTATGTGCCTATTTAAGATTTATAATAGCATAAATCTCAAATAACGTCCAGATTGAATTCCAAAAGCTTTGCCGCCAAATTATAAATTTTCATTTTCATTTCAGGCTCCTACAATGATTTTAAATAATGCTCCAGCCGGTCTTCCAACGTCGCGGTGGTATCCGAAAAGCTTACCTTTACAATCGCCTTGCCGCATTTGTAGCAGTAAGGATTTTTTATTTGACGGATAAAGTCCCTGACCCTTTCGGATTGAGGCAGATTTTTGTCTATTTTCACATCACAGATGTCTACAAGCGTAGCCGAGTCAACCGTGCGTATATCCACATCTTTCATGGCATTCAAATCAAGCTTTAATATACTGTCCATTTCCTTCGCCCCTTTCTGAATGCTGTAAGCACAGCATCAATGATAAATTCAAAAGCTAGCAACAGACTCACGTCCGGCAGCAGAAGTACTAAAATCCTTTCAAGCAGAGGAATATATGGTGAATTAAAAAGCGGATACACCGCTGACCGGAAGGACTGCAATCCATGTCCAATCTAGGATGATCCGCTTTTTAAAATCCATTGCTGCCGCCCTAAGGATTGAAACGATGCAAAGTAGCATCATTATCAGCTCCCCGTGGTGGCATTATCGGAATATATGCTGTCAAGCACTTTCATTTTGAGATTTCCACCGGTAATCACTTGAACAGAGTGCCTCCGGGAGTGTATGCACAAGTGCTCCTAATGGCTCTGGTTGAATCTTAAATCATCTGTAACTTTTTTATCCACATATACGACATTACGCATAGTATTCAAAGAATGCCAGGTGTCGGTCCACTTGTCGTTTCCATAGGTATTTCCGCTCTTGTTCATTGCAATATCGAAGGAGACATAGGTGCGGCTGTCTGTTTCAATAGGTATGGTCCATTCAAACTTATACCTATCACCGTTGTCCAAAACAAGAGGTATGTTGGCTGAGTGTTGAATACCTGAACTTGTGTACCTGGCGGTAAGCCGAGCAGAGTCAGGTACACCAGAAATCCTTATGGTCCCTTTAATGCCTGCTCCTGCTTTGACTGAGTCCCTGCCATATGGAACAAGCCCAAGTGAGTTAATGGGCATGGCTGCAGTTTTGATGTCTGTATTTGCTCTCTTGGGATATCCGTATCTTTCACCATCCCCATTGATGGGATGTTCAAGGTCGAAATAGTAACCGCGCCAACCAATATCAAGAATGCTTGCAATAGCGAAGTCCCATGCTTTTACGGTAATTACCTTATAAGTTACATTAGCAGTCTCGCTCTTGCCGGAAGAAGTATAAGCTGTAAAGGCAGCATACCCTGTTTCATCCGATGTGAACCAGGATATGGGCGGGTTTAATACTATTTTCCATGTCTTGCCTGAACCTGATGAGGATTTCAGGCTGATCTCGCCTGAATTGCTTGTATATGTCCTTCCCTTAAACTGCAAGGCCACCCTCGAAACATATTTCGAAGTGGTAAAAGTGAATGTATTGTCTGAAGCAGCGGTTACCGTAGCATTGGATGACAGGCCATTAATGGCCGCAGTTAAGTTTATGGGAGTAAGTACACGTACCGGGAATTCTTTTACTGCTGATTTACCGCCGTCCCCATATGCCGTGATGCGGAAGGTGTAATAACCGTCCGGGACAGTATCGGGTATTTGTTGGGTGTAATTGTACCACTGGATATCGTTTCCGGTCTCAGAACCTGTAGAGCTGCCGTAGTATAT
Organism: Ruminiclostridium sp.; assembly: GCA_012027035.1. Classification (GTDB taxonomy): domain Bacteria; phylum Bacillota; class Clostridia; order Acetivibrionales; family DTU013; genus MnB-11. Next base: position 18,804 of record VEPD01000238.1, read on the forward strand.
GGTCTTTATTGGATACAATGCAGTATATCCATTGTAGAGGGCTGATTGCAGGTATACATTGTAGGGATACCTTGTACAGAGGTCAAAGGCCTCAAGGTATTCCGAAGCAGGGATGCTGCTCAGGGGAAAACTTCTGTTATCGGCACGTAGTTTTCCGTCAAACTGCATGGGTGGTGCGTAATCCAGAGTGAAGTTCAGTGTAAAGGGGTCCGACCATGCACCTTCCGGGTCCCTGACATAGTACAAAAGCTCATAGCTTCCGTACTGGAGCCTGTCGGGTATTTTATAGTTCCATTCCCCTCCGGAACGGCGATACATGATCTTTCTCTCAACAATACCCTTATCTGAACGGTTGTACTGGTGGTCCGGATCATAGGATTTGTCCACCCAGGTGGTTTTATACATATTATCTGTTGAATCATAATCCCAGCTAAGCTCAGCCATGGCAAGGGGCTTCCGGTGAGAGTAAATGATGATTTCCGGTGTCCCTGAATAGTATGAGTATCCGGTAAAGTTTGAGTCGATTGTGGGTCTGTCCTTTATCCGGCGGTAAATGTGAAATTCCCCGGTTTTATTGAATTTATTGACCTTAAAATCAGTCCAGCCACTGTTTTCAGAGAAGTCTTCGGAAGCATAATTTTCAAGTCCTGTTGGATTATCAAAATAGTATTGATCCTGCACATACTGGAACTTCTCTTCCACTATAGGGTCATTTTCTTCGTCAAAGTTGGCTGTATTCATGGTAAAGGTATCCTGTCCTGCAAGGACATAATATTTCTGTATCGCAGGGCTGGATTCCGCCACATAGGTTATTGCTTCACTCATTATCTGGTCTATGGGCTTGTTGTTCAGTATGAAATGGTCATATGATATCTGTGATTTCATGCTTTCAGCGCCGACAAGTATAAGCTTTGCATCGGTTTTAGACATCACGGCTTGAAGGTCATTTAGCTCTGAGATATTATTACCGCTGACATAGATGACATACTTTCCGGAGGTCGCCCTGAACGGGTCCACGTATGGCTGGCGTACCGAATTATAGATAGTCCCGCTATAGTGACCGGTGTAGTCGCTTACCCACCTCCAATCCGGAACCCAGACCTGGACGGTTTTGGTCAATGTGCCACTGTAGTATCCTCTATATGTGGTTACTATAGTATACGAGCCGTCTGCATGAACTGTTTTTGTGGGACCGCTCACAACAGAGGTGCTTGTTTTAGGAATTGATCCTATATACCCATCTTCATTAATGGAAATACTCGGATGGTTGTCACTGTTATCCCAGCTGTTTGAAGAACTCGTCATTCTGCCGTCTTTATCATAATTTACCGTACCGGTGTTATCATGAGAAGTAGAAAAGGTTCTGCTTTCAGTTCTTGTCTGGTAGGAACCAAAATCATAGTTATACCCATTGTCACTGACGTTGGTCTTGTACAGCGTACCGGAGTAGCCTCCGCTTGAATAATACGTGCTGGAGGGAGGATAGGAGCCTCCGCTGTGAATGGTAGTGTATGCAGCCTGTGAATAGGTATAGGTACGCATATCCCATGTCCTGACCTGTGGCAGGATATTCCGGCTTCTCAGGAAATTGTCGAAGTTCATCCGGTTGGTGAGGATATAGCTGTTTTTCGTACTGTCCAGATTGGCATCATTCATGATAAAAACATCTATCTGCGGCCTTACAACAGGTATGTCAATGTAGATATCCGTCATCGGTATATAATTGTCAACGAGGAATTCTACTTCCTGCACCTTGTAAGCTTTATCCGAAGGTGTTACATACTCCTGCAATGTATCCTGACCATAATCTTCATCTACCCTGTTGACATACTTGTACCTGCCCAGTTTTGCCGGAGTATAGGATGGAAACCCATTACTGCCATTGTAAGTATTCAGGAGTCGGTCATATGTGCCGTCATTGTTACTGTCGTACCATAGTTCGATGGAATTGGACTTAATAACGTCGCCATCGGTACTGGAAACCAGGTAATGATAGGCGCTGATGGTTTCATTTCTTCCAAGCACGCTGTTGTCAAGACATATCTCAATGGCGGGAGGGACGTCGGGAGCTATGACATATTGGAGGACATACGGTTCTGAAACACGCCCCAGGGAATTCACAGCCCGTAAAACAATCTGATATGTACCGGGCTTTTTATATAGAAATTCCTTGAAAAGATCGCTGTCGCCACTTCTGATTTTCAAAGAACCGTCTTCCCCGTTTATTGTCCTGTATTCCCACTGGTATGAGGTTATAGGGAAGTGCTGGAGTACTATGTCATCATTGGCAGACAGGCTTGTATTAGTCACAGACAGCTTCCGCATCTGCTTGTATGTCCCATCAAGCTTGAACTGCGCCCTTGGCCTGGTACTGTATACAAGTACCCATTTGATAAATTGTGCCTTTTGACCGTCAACACTGGTATAGTTTATGGACACCTGCTTCAAGCCTGTATTATCTTCTCCAAAAACATAGTTGCCGGTGAAGAATTCCATATCATTGACCCTGATACCATCAATGAAGACCTCCCGTGTTTCCACGGCACTCATGTCGGAATTGTCGGAAGCCGAAAAGTTAACAATGTCAAACGCATATTCCGGTACCACAGGGTCAGGCTCAAAAACTACAGGAGGGATTTTCGGATCCGGTGGTGTTGATGGCTCAGGCGGTGGAGGTGGTACCAGTTCGTTGTCTATAGAGAACTGGGCATACCCGGTTGCCGGCTTTTCGGGAGATCTGGAGCTGTCAAGAAATACTGCCTGCCCCTTGGCAGAAAGCAATAACCTGTGGCTTGGCAAGCCCTTGATTTGTGATTTCTTAAGCGGTATCTCGAAGACCGCCTTTGCAGAGTTTTCAGTCCATCTTGCTACTGTCTTCGCCTCTCCATTGAGCGTTAGGGTCCATTTGTCAATATCATCCCTGGTATAATGGTTTACTTTTTCAACCGGATCATTGTAATATGCCTCATCCAGCAGTCTGGCTGTCACCGTGACATTCACGGTTATGATTTCATTGTCGCTTTTTTCTTTATGGTCTATGAATTCAAAGTCGGATGCAGGGTTGTTTACAGTAAGGGTCACCTCAATATCGGAGGTTTTTGCAGCGATTTTAGTAGAGGCATCCATTTTGGGAATAGGGAAAGACTGGTACCAGACTCCATTGCTCCTCAGATGCCACATGCGCCCCTGACCGGGATAATTTGTTGATGGCGGTTGTAATATGTGCATGTATTGATATGCTACATTGCTCTGACCTTGAATTGAGAAATTCACGGCGTTGTTAATCCATCTCTGCGTTACAGGATTGTTTTCATTATTTGCGGAAAAACTATACATGGTACGATTGAGAGGCGGCGATATCTTTGAACTGGTCCAAGGGAATTGAATCCAGTCCTTGTTTTGTTCCGGTCCATTGTAAGCATCGACAGGGAAATCAATATTGGTAAAGCGGTCTCCGGTTGCAGTGAATCCATGATAACGGTACTCGCCTCTTTTTCCATTCTTTGAATAGTAACCCTGGTCTTCCAGTACCGGAGCAGTCGGACCTCCGGGTTGTGTTGCCGGCTTCCAGTCCGAATCCTTCGGATTGCACAGCTTGTAGCTGCCATATACTACAAGACCTTTATCATGCCACAATCTGAAATTTAATGGATATGTGCTGCTGTTTTTTGTTATTATTGGTGCAGTACCTGACGGTAACCTGCTCTGAATCTGTTGCCAGTATTCAATAGCAGCAGTATCGTTTGCATTATAAAATTCAGGAATGGCTGTACAATTGTCATAACCTGAATGAGGTTTATCATCAGCATAAACCTGAAATGAAGGTGTTGAGACAAAAAGCAATACCACTATTAACAGAAATAATGTCAGCCTTTTCAATGCAGTTATCTCCTTTCTCCGAATTTACAAAAGAAAAAGTCCGATTAATCAACCGGACTATCAAAACTGATATTTACTTTATTACTTTAGTTTTCCTGTTACTTGTTATATATCCACATGCTGAATACTGAATCTCCTTCCAATTTAAATATTCGGATTTTCCTTCCTGATATAGTTTTTGTTTCATCTGAGACGGAAGATTTATCAGATGACATTTTTATGTAATGTTCAAATAGGGAGATTGCGGTGTCCGATTCGTCTGCAAACATTTCTTTAAATACTGTAGATATCACATCCATGTGAAGCTCAGCAACCTTGGCAGAATCGTATACTGTGATGAGGTATGGAAATTCAACCGAAGGGTCATCTGATATATTTATGCTGAATCCCATATGGACCTTCAGCTCACCGTTTTGATAGCTTTCAAAATCCTCTTTGCTTGCATAAAAACTACCGCTTACAGTTTGTGCAAAAGGACTGTAACTTACAAATGAATATCCCTTGCTCTTTCCTATATTTTTATTTAAGGCAACTGCGGTTTTGAATGTATCAAGATTGCCGGATGGGTATATTTCATAAATCTTTCCTGAATATATATCTGTTATTTTCAAAGCATCACTGTCTGTGGGTTTAAGCGGTTTTCTGACCGAAGAATCCAGAAGCCTTAGTATAATTGTTGTAGCTTCAGCCCTGGTAAGGGTGTTTGCCGGAAGAAAATATCCGCCGGAATTTCCGGCAAACAGCCCGGTGGCATAAGCTTGAAGTACATATTGTTTGTAATTATCGCTGATTGCAGGGTAATCCGGAATCTTGCTTCGGATATAGTCATATATGTTTGAGTTCGGTCCAGTTTCAAGCTGCATCAATGCCTTGACAATGATTGTCGCAGCGTGTTCCCGCGAGAGAGGTGATTTATAATTCTTTATCTCATCTTTATCAATAATCTTATCTTTAATAGCTTTATCGATATATACCTGTGCCCAGTAGGAGCCATCCTGCTCAAGCTTGTAGCCGAGAGCCCTCACCGCCATTGTGATGTACCCATCTGCATTTATTGCCTTATCCGGTTTGAAGGTCCCGTCCGGCATTCCGTTAATAATACCCAGTATTGTGAGTTTACCGATATTTGTCCTGGCCCAGTGCTTTGATATATCGGGAAACCTTTTTGCAGAATTGGCAATATCCATATCCGTAAGCGCTGTCAGTTTCTCACGCAATGGCTGAACCCTGTATTCTGCGGTTGATTGATTCATTTCTTCTGCAAGAGCAGGCTGGCATACAACCATCAAAGCAGTCACAATTATAAGCAAAATCGAAATATATGCTTTCTTATCCACCATCGTTTCATCTCCTTCCTGTGGATTTGATTGTTCCATATAAAAAGTATATCAAATATTGTATCGAATTGTTAAGCAAAACTATTTATGGGAATTACTGATTTTTTATTCCCGTCTTTCAAGCTTGGCTCCGGCAAATCCCACAAAGGTTGCAGTGCGTTTTCTGAACAGGCCGTCAATCTCATAGTTTTTGATGAAAACGAGAAAATAGGGAACTATCTTAAATTCATTCGTAGAGGGATTACCGTTTACATAAATAACATGACTGTCTGATTCAGGATTGTTTGCGTTCCATAAAATGTCGATTGCATTATTGATAGCTGCCTCAAGCCTGTCGGGAGAGCTTACAAAGCCTTCCTGTCTTTCGCTCTCCTTTTTTATCAAATAGTTAATACCGCCGGATGAAGGCCAGACATATGCAATCAGTGTGTTTGGCCCTATGTCATTTCTTTTAACTCCTGCATTTGCTGCAAGAGTTCCAAAAAAGGCATTCTCTGCGTACTGCTCGTTCAACCGGATATCGTTTACAAGGATTTTACCTGTATTGGGGTCATACCCTTCCGAAAGACCGTCTATGCTTGATGAAATATCAATTTCCTGCATTGCGGCGCATACCGAGTGGTCAATTCCCCGTGCAATCAGATTTCTTTTAGTTGAATACAGTGCATAGTCCGCTATATTTGCAAAGACGATAACCAGAACCAATATTACTGAAATACCGGTTAATACAACCTTCAAGCTCTCCACCTCCCCTAATCCAGGTATTCAATGCGGCATACGGCCTTGGCCATAAAATGCAGGTTTTTTGAATCATCTGCACTGACACCCCCATTTTCAACCCTGGAATAATTGGATACATTAGTAGACCTCACATAGATCATGAAGGCATCTCCTTTATTAAGCCTTGTCCCGGGAAGGTAAGGCTCGGATGCTGTAATATTGCCGTTGCTGTAAATACCCTTTTTCAGGATGATGCTGCTATCGTCGAAGATTGCATATTTATTGAGATTGGTTTTTAAACGGCTGTATTCATCCTGTGCAAGGACACCGGTGATTTTAACAATATATGCGGTGCTGTCTGCGAGGTCCTTGATATATCTCTGTTTGGTATCGTATTCATAAAAGAAAACCCCTTTAAAGAGAAGCATAGCGATAAGAGGGATGATTATAATAAATGAGTAAATTTTGCTCATATAGACACCTTCCATATCGGAATGGGGGGACAGAATCGACTGACATGTCCCCCATCCCTTTAAGTTTTGCCCTTTATCAGGGCGTAATGTTGGAATTAAGATTCTTTACGGTGTTAAATGCCTTCTGGCCCGTATCTTTTACCTGTCCTGCCAGAGGGATTACAACCCCGACAATCAAGCCTACACAAATAGCCAGAAGAATAATCTTAACCAAAATGTCCTTCAATCTTCATCACCGCCTAGTTTATCGGTACACTCAAGCTTGTTATGCTGGTATCAATGCCGGTCATACGGGTTTTTGCGCTGGTCGCGGTAGTCCTTCCATGCTGTGCGATAGGGACGATTACCCCCACAATAAGGCCAATAGCAATAGCAAATACAATAATGGTCACAACGATGTTCTTCATGTAAAATACTCCTTTCCGACTTTGGTTTTGATTATAAACTATAAAAGCTTCAGTTGATGGGTTGTGCAAGGGCTCCGATGTTTGTCTCAATGTCTGTATGTCTGGTATTTGCCGTAACGGCGGTTGCCCTTCCATGCTGGGCGATTGGTACGATAACGCCTACAATGAGCCCGATGGCAATAGCAAGGACAACGATGGTTATAACTATGTTTTTCAGATGAATCTCCTCCTTCCCCGGTAAATTTTGATTACGGACTTTCAAAGGTTTGAAACTGCTTCTTATCACCTCCCTCATGTCTTTACAGGTATTATACATATTTGAACACCTCGAATATGGTATCCAGCATGGGTTTTAGCAAAAGATTGATTAAAAGCCAGACCACCGGTACAATGGAGATGAATGCAATCAGGTCGACTGCATCTACATCCTCCTCGGCGGTTATCAGGAGGTCTTCTTCCTGCTCAAGCCTGTTCCGTTCAAGAATCTGCATGGCAAGTTTCCGGTCGGTCATGGAAAAAACCCTCATGACATCCACCAGCCTGGAAAACCTTTTGTTACGGACTACTGCCTTCAGGGACTCAAGAGCTTCTTCCTTCTCTGTTTTAAAATGCTCCATGCAGCCGGTTAAGTGCTTTTTATATATGCCCGAAGCCTTTGCCATCTCCTTTAAAATATCAAAGGTCTTTATGCCCTGCACGCTTCCTAAAAGCTCGAAGATATTCTCCAGTTTTATGACCTCCTTGCGGTACATGCCTGTCAATAGTAGCCTTTTCACAAGAAGAAATGCTTCCGGCAGCCAGAAGGAAAGGATAATTGCCAGTATGGACCAGTAATCAAACAAGGTTATGCTGCTTATCTTCCTATATGTTGAAAGAAAAATGGCAGCCTGCTCTACTATTATGCTGTGATCACTGTCCTTCAGGATTTCAGGAAGAACCTTCCCGGCTTTCTCCAGGATACTATTGTCATCCAGCTTTTTAAGGTTTTGCTCCCCGATTTTTTTAAGTATCGCCTCATACAGTTCAACATTTCTTGCATAGTCGGTTGATGCCTGACCGGTAAAAACATTCATGCTTGCAGCAGGTTTTGCTATGATGGACTGCCGGGTCAGGTCCACGTTTGTGTATCGGATGAATAAAACCAGGATGGCGGCAAGGATGAGTGATATGAATTTTACCAGGTAGAGAGCTTGGACAGTAAGGCCGCTTTCTGCCCGGACCAACATTTTGGACGCAGTTCTATAAAAAAGACCTTTCCTGTTACCGGTAATGAAATCAAATACAGGCTTCAAGAGCTTGGCTAAAGCAAGGTTGTTAATCATGGCAAGCATCGTAAGATCATGGATACTTTTTTGTCTTGCATAGAGCCTATAGAACAGGCCGATTAATATTATTGTTAATCCTGCAAGCGCCGACAAAAGCAATATATAATTTAACTGATTCAAATATAATACACCTCCCGTCCCTCACATTTTTCTTAAAACTCTCACAATAACCAGTGAGAGCGCCGAAAAGGCCATGACCTGGCTAATCATCATGTTGGTCCCTGCATCCGCCACAATGCTTTCCTGTCCAAGGATAATACCATTCATCCAGAAAATCGCCGGTATGCTTAAGACTGCTGCTCCGACGGCAAAAACCTCGTACCAGATAAGGCGCTTGTTCTTTTTTCTTTCGATGGAGTTGTGTCTGGTCATGGTCCGGTTAAGCCTGTAAAGCTGGTCTATAAGTTCCCCGCCGTTTTCCTTGAAGTTTAAGATGAGGACGACAAAGATGTTGAACCAGACATTGTTGAACTGCTGCTTCAAAGTGTTGAGATTGTCTTCAAGGAATACGTTATCGGAAGCCCTGGACATAATCCTGCCGAGTCCACGGTCAATATATCTTGAGCATTCCTTAAGTGCCGGCCGGATTTTATTGTGCCGGATAAAGGCTCCCCGGAATTCATCAATCAATCCCGGAATCTGCCGTGTTATCCTGTACCTGTAAAGGTCGAGAAGGAGCGTAGCCGTGTAGAAAGGAAGGACAAGCCCCATACTTAAGAGCATTAACTTTGAATACCAAAGCTGCCCCATGGTGAAAAGGAGTCCTGCAAGCGAAAGACTTATTATTACCAGGACGACCGTCATTACCGAGGAAACAGTATTGCAGGTGCTTTCCTCAAGCAGAGCTACTTCAATACCCTTGCCTATCCTTTCTTTCAGTTGCTTTATAGGAAAGAATGAAACAACAGTATTCAACGGCTTTGCCAGTCGTTCCAGGTGTTTTTTCAGGCCTCTCTTTTTTATCCTGATCAGCGAGGGGGAAAAGGGCGTAAACAGGATGCCTGTCAATACTACTGCAAGCCCTGTAAGCATGGTGACGACATAAAACAGGTTTACATACAGGTATTCATAGAACGTCATCATCTTCACCTGCTTTCTTCGGACATGTATTCAAAAAGGTCCTTTTCATCCGGTGAAATAGCGAAAAGATTTATTACCCTGGCTACATCATCCGCCGTCATTTCATATTCCATGCAGGACTCAAGCATCCCTCTGCTCGGACCATCCTGATTGACAAGGTATTTGCCAAGCTCCCTGCTATAAGTGAAAAAGTCCCGTATACCATATGTCATATCCCGCGCACAGGCAGAAACCTCGGATATTTTAAAAACATACCTTCTCCCGGTTTCCCTGTCCAGCTTGATATGGATGACCAGGTCAACGGCATCAGCGGCATCATACTGTGCTTCTCTGTAATTGCTGTAATATCCGGTCTGCATCAAAAGCTGTCTTAAGTCGTGGATCATACGCTGGGCAGAAGAGGAATGGAAGGTAAAAAGGCTTCCGCGCGCCTGCCGTAGCATGGCCTTGATCATCTCAAAGGCTTCAAACGGGTTTCTCACTTCTCCGTAGATTACAATGTCCCTGTTGAAACGAAAAAACATTTCAGTAATGCTTGACGGGTCGAACTGTTTTCCGTACTGGAGCTCCACCACGTTCTTTCCCGGATACTTCTCGGATATGGCAAGCTCATAGGTGTACTCCGCAAGACCGATGGAGAGGTTTTCGTCCAGGTTGCGGATTATCATTTCATCCGCCGCTGTAGTTTTGCCTGAGCCCTGCTCTCCGATAATTGCGATGTTACGCCTTCCCTTTTTCGCAAGGATTTCTACCAGTCGGAGCATTTTATCCTCCATGAACCGGGTGTGGACTTCTTTTAAAGCACCATTATTATCAAAGCAACGGATGCTGGCTGTCCTGTATTTTGAAAGCGGAGGTCGGACTGCCGTTACCCTGTAGCCGTTTTTAAGGGTAGAGTTTATAAATGGCTCCCCGGCATTCATTTCCTCCCTAGCGGTTGCGGTCAGGCGGTTTTCCACCACCTTATTGTAATAATCTTCATTAATAAACCGGAAGGCCGTGTTGGGTATTCTGCGCTTTATTCCTTTATACTGAATCCAGATATAGTCAAAGCGGTTGGCAGCCACCTCATTGAAGGAACCGTCAAATACCAGTTCATCAATGATACTGAAGCCGAAAAGCTCCTGGTAGATTATCTGGGAAAGCTTTGCAAGTCTGATATCGAAATCATCCTCCGTATTTATTGAATACCTTTCAAAGTACTGCTCGATTTCACAGTCCACGGGTGTTTTTAAAAGCTGCGGATTTCCTCCTGTGAATATGTTGGTGAAATAGTTGATATGGTAAAATCCAAGAAGCCTGTTTATGTTTTCACCGGTGACTTCATCCTTCATGGAACCCAGAATAAAGAAGATGCGGTTTTTCAGATACTCACGTGCTTCAAGGGAGCCGTCAGTTGCCTCAAGTTTAAAAACCTGCTCTTTTTGCTTAAGGATATCCGTTCCGGTTGATGTACCTTTATTATTGGATTCCTGCGCCTTCAACCGTTCCAGAACAGTCTGGTAAAGCTGTTCCAATGCAAAATATGATGTGCTCATTCCCTTCCCCCCTTCAAAAGGTCTATTAATCCCTTATTCTTTTTTCCTTCTTCCATGGGAAGGCTCAGGACATTCACCAGAAACCCCGCCATTTTGTCCAACGCCTTCATAAATTCCGTATCAAGTTCTAAGTACCGGTATAGCTGCTGCCGGTTCTTCAT
>VEPD01000075.1 GCA_012027035.1 Ruminiclostridium sp.
ATCACTTCGGACTTATCTATTCCAAGATGGTCTGAAATATAGTCCACTCTCGTCTCCGCAGCTTCATTACCCAGGTGTTGCCTGCTTCTGCCGGAAATGAGCTTCTTTATGATCCTTACTGCCTGCACCTTCTGTTTTTCATCAAACCTTTGGGATATATTTATTTTATTGATTGCTTCCTCAGCATTTCTGACAAGAATACTATCTGCATATACTCTGGGCATATTCTGTCCGCGCCTGAGATATCCGGATTCCTCCAGAGCTGCAATGGCAGTTTTCACCTTTGCTTCAATATCCATGACCGCGTCATCCCAGCCGGCTTTCCTGGCAATTTCCAAAGCAGACTGCGATACCTTCGGCCTGATCCTGGTTATTTCCTTGACGGCCTTCGATACCTGCTGTATCTCCCGGATATTCAGCTTGGTCTGATTCAAAAGCATAAAATGCTTGTTCAGGTCTTCATCATTATACAGAACATAGCAATCTGCAGAGATATTCTCATCCCTTCCCGCTCTGCCCGCTTCCTGAACGTAATTCTCAAGGGAATCGGAGATATCGGAATGTATTACCATGCCTACGTCTTTTTTGTCCACTCCCATACCGAAAGCGGAGGTAGCCACCATGATTTGCACCTCTACCTTGATGAAAGCATCCTGATTTTCAGTTTTCTCGTGCCTGTCCATCCTGCCGTGGTATGGTTTAGCCTTAAAGCCATCCTGTGTTAATCTTTGCGCTAGTTCCTGTGCTCTTTTAGTTCTTGACACATAAATTATTGTTGGGCAGTTCTTTTCTTCTATCAAATCTCTTATGGTATTGTATTTTTCATCTTCATTTTCCTTTTGGAATACCCTGTAATGAAGATTGGTCCTTGATGCCCCGGAGCTGTATACTTCCAGCCCCAGCGAGAGCTTGTCCCTGAAGTATTCCTTTATATCTTCAATTACTTTTGGCTTGGCGGTAGCAGTAAAGCAGGAAACTGGAATACCCTCCTGCAGGTTCTTCTTTTCCTGGTATTCCTTTATGAAATCGCCTATGTACAGGTAGTCCACCCTGAAATCCTGCCCCCAGGCTGAGAAGCAGTGAGCTTCATCTATCACAAAACGCACTACGTTCCTTTCCAGAAGAAGTTTCTCAATAGTTTTGGAACGCAAAGACTCCGGCGAAATATAAAGCATGGACGCCGATCCGCTCTCAACTCTTTCAATGGAGTTTGCCCGCTCTATAGGATCAAGGAGTCCATTTATAGTAACAACCTCCGTGATACCCACTTTTTCCAGATTGTCCACCTGATCCTTCATCAGTGATTGCAACGGTGATATGACTACTGTGAGGCCTCTGGCGCTGATTCCGCTCATTAAGGCCGGAACCTGGAAGGTGATTGATTTTCCGCCGCCTGTGGGAAACACCGCTAATAGTGATTTGCCTGCAACGGCTGCATTGACGGCTTTCTCCTGCAATGGCTCGCCTGCATATTTCCTGAAGGAATCAAAGCCGAAAAAGCGCTTCAGTCCTTTGTAGATATCCAGTGCGTCATTGCAGTAATCACACCCACTCAGGCATGGGCTGCTTCTGAGTAAATACATAACATGCGAGACTGCAGGATAATTCTTTAAAACCCAGGGCGGAGTGATGGAATACCGGCATCCGGTATTTATCAAAGCAAGGACATAAGCCAATTCTATGGGATGCTTCCGTATTATTTCCAGAAGGTTTGCTTCTTTACAAATCTGACCATAGAACTTATCATATATTATTTTTTCAATGTCTATTTCACTGCCTGTAAAACAAACAAACCTGAAAAAGGAACTAAACTCACTTTTGTCACCAAGCAACGAAAAGAAAATCTCTTTCAGCCTGTTGTCCAGCTGCGCAAAGACTGCAACCTCATCAAAGAAAAGATCCCTGGCCTTCAATGAATCATTCAACGGGTTGTTGGTATCCTCCGTCTGCAGTTTATCATCCTTGACCAGAGCATGATAAGGCCTGCACGGAAACAGAAGTGGTGAAAGATATAATGTGTCAATGAAATCCGAATTATCGATGCCGGCATCATCTACAGCATTACGGATATATTTCAGATCATGCATCAGGATGTTGTGGCCGCATAGATATTGTGAACCTTTAAGGAAATCAATGAAGCCGGCAATAGAATTGGAATGAAACAAGCTTCCATTCACCTTAACACTGCCAATATCCAACAATTTCCCGCTATCAGGCTCAATTTCGGTATCGATAAAAGCAATTGGGTTCATATGCCACCTGCTTTACATAACTTAGGTTGAAAAGTGCTTTTATGGCTTTTATTCTTTCTTCCTTTCTAATATTGCATCAAGTATTATATTTGTGTCAATCAGTATTTTCATATTTTGCTTTTACCCTTTTGTCTCTGATTTGTTCATTCGTCACATTTTCATTTTTGCAATCAGATAAAAGGCCATAAAGAAAATCAGCATTTGGTGATATTCCGAGTTTTTTAGCAGGTATTAGCTTAGCAACTTCGTACAATCTCTTATTCTGATATATACGCTCCTTGCCTATTCTTTCAGATACAAGAAAGCCTTCTTTTTCAAGAGTGCCAAGATATGTAACTGCTGTCCTCCTGGATATTCTCAGGCCTTCTTCAATATACCGGATTTTTGTGTAAAATTCGTAGAACAGCAGATCAATAAGCTCCCTGGAATATATCTTGGGTAGTTTTTCTTTTATCTCCGCAGTCATTAAGTCGACTTCAGCATTAATCTTCTTAACCAGGCTTAAAGTTTCTTCCGACGTCTCTTCTATGCCTGTAAGTATATAAACAATCCAATCTTCCCAGTTGTTTTTACTTCGAACTTCCTGTAATAGCCTGTAATATGCAGATTTATTCCGTATTATAAAGCTGCTTAAATACAGTATGGGACTCTCAAGCAATTCTTTCAGTACCAGATACAGCACATTGATTATTCTGCCCGTCCGACCATTACCATCATAAAACGGATGAATACTTTCAAACTGATAGTGAATAACAGCAAGCTTGATTAATGGGTCAATACCATCAAAATCTTCATTTATGTACTTTTCCAGATTACTCATTAAATTCCTGATTTCATCCTCCCCATCAGGCTGGCCGTTGACTACGTCAACTGCTCGCCCATGCAACCTGGGAGGAGTATAGACAGTTTCACCTGTTGTCTCATTCATCGGGACTGTGCCGGGCAATTTTCTGTTACCTGCCCGGCTATTTTCAATATAACTCTGAATATCAATAATCATATTTGTAGTGAGAATTCTGTTCTCTTTTATTTTTTTATATCCATGCCACAATGCACTTCTGTAGTTCACAACTTCTTTTGCCGAAGGATTATTAAAACTGCTGCCGCTCATTGCTTTATACAATTCGTCATAGGTGGTAATTATATTTTCAATAGCGGAGCTATCCTTTGCTTCATTAATAAGGACAGCATTAATTAATATATGCTTATTTGGGATTGTATCTGCATATCCTTTCAGTTCTGCAAGTGCACGATTAGCTCCGGCTAAGGATTTAAGTACAAGTTTGGTTTCCAATTCAACACTTGGCGGTAACATGGGCAATTTATATTGTTCCATTGCATTTACTCCCTGTAAATGTGCAGTATATAAAAATAATTTGCACGTGTCAAGATAACGTGTGCAAATTATTTATACTTTTTGCCTATGTCCTTAACAATCCCCACAAATCATTACAAACAAAGTGCTCCGCCCGTTTTAATCCAGAATTTAAAACTACCGTTTTTGCAATGTAAACTGATTGTCAAAAAAAATTTCGTGTTGTTTAATCGAAACTGTACCAGTCGGTTATAGCAAATTCATAGCAGCTAATACCCCCTTGTTTTTGCTACAACTATTGTAGACACATGGGGAATTCTGGTATAATGTACCTGTAATTAATTGGTACATGATCCAGAAGGTGAGGATTTCAATGAAAAAATTTGAATACAAATGTGTGTATATTTGGGGTGCTGGTAAGAGAACTACTCGCATATTAAACGAATATGGCCAACAAGGATGGGAATTAGTACGTACATGTTGGGCATGGCACTATTTTAAAAGGCCAATAGAATGATTCTTGATAACGGATGACTACCGGGGGCCGGTGACTCTTATTGAAGATGGGTATACTACCGGCATGGTTCTGGTCAATGCAAAGAAAATGTTAACCGTATATTATTGTTGCATAAAGGCTTGGTAGGATGTAATTTAAATGACAGAATACCTATATAGAAATACTGGAGGGGATTAGATGAATGAATCTATATGGATTGGTTGGGTAGTGATTGTTTTATTAGTAGTTATATCCATAGTATTGTTATTGGGGAAGGGAAGTTTTTTAATCGCAGGATTTAATACAGCAAGTGATAAAGAAAAAAGTAAATTTAATGTAAAGCGATTATGCCATGTTGTGGGAGGAGGAACAGGTTTATTCACAATCATGCTTGCAATCTCTTTATTTTATAATGGTAAATTACCTATTTATCTAAAGTGGATTATGCCTTGGGGATATTTAATGGTCTTAGTGGCAATTGTGGTTCTGTCAAATACCATTTGCAAGAAAAAGTAAAAATGAGTGAACTTAAAAGGAAAATATTAAATAGGTTGCAAAAAGGGACAGGCTTCAGATGCGTCCGGAGCAAGTGCAAAGAAGGACTAGAACAGATAGTAGCCGGCATCAAAAACGGCCAATATCAAGATTTGAAAGGATTAATTTATGTCAGTTTTCATTAGCTATAATCATAAAGATGAAGAATTTGTTGAGAAACTATGTCAAAAATTAATTCAGCATAATGTTCCCGTGTGGAGAGACAAATGGCAATTACAATTAGGAGACTCTATAATAAATAGTGTACAGAAAGCACTTGAAAAAGCCTCATTTGTTTGTTTTGTATTATCAAAAAACTCTGTAAACTCAAAATGGGTTGAAAGGGAAATTACTGCTTCTTTAGTAAGAGAAATTGAAGAAAAAAAATTTTCAATTCTACCTTTAGTAATAGATGATTGCAAACTCCCTCTTTTTCTAAGAGATAAGCTTTATGCTGATTTTAGAATGGATTTTGATTCTGGAGTCAAAATGATACTAAATGCAGTTGCAAATAAGTACAATCTTTTTGCAGGAAAAACAACGAACCATGGCAAGACAACATCATTTGGAACAGATGTTGTTGTTTACGACAATCAAATAATTATTAATTTTGACATAATAAGTCAAGATGATGACTTCGATTATTTTATTTTAAGCAAAATAAAATTGACAGGTAATGATAAAGCATTGGAGCAATTCGAATTATATCAAAAAGATGGTGAGGCTACACTTTTTATAAGGGAAATGATTGGAGTTTGTGGTCAATTACCCGAAATAGAAAGAAAAAAAGTTATAGTAGGAGGGAGAAAGTCAGTTAGAGAAACCTTGTATTTTGACAATAAAGAAAATGGATTAGCATTTTGTGTTGATATCACTTCAAAAAAAGTTGGTATTGATAATGGTAAATTTGTGATTTTAGATTTGGGAATGCTATTTCGATTTTATAAAGATCCAACAAGCGGAATACTTTAAATGAAATATAAATATAATACAGAACTTAGTCTGGTATTTCCAAATTTGATCTAGTAGATTAAATAATAGCGTTACAAAAAGGGAGGATCTATGAAAATCAAGGCAAAAGAATTGGAAGAATTAATCGAAATATTTAAAAAGGACTATTCTGATCTTGATGAATCGTTGGCAGAAATCAAGCTTACCCAAGATAAATGGGCACTAAAGGAAATAATCGGACATTTGATTGATTCGGCGTCAAATAATCATCAACGTTTTATCAGACTACAATTGTCTTGCGATATTGAATTCCCGGATTATAAATGTGATGAATGGTTAAAAATTCGAACCCATCGGAATATGAAATTTTCTGATCTTCTTAACCTATTTATTTGTATTAACAAGCTTATGGCCGATATTATTTCAAATATTCATGAAAGTAGTCTGCAAAACAAATGGCATGTAGCTTGGGATAAAAATTCATCATTCATCACTCTTGAGGATCTGATAACCCATTATATCAGCCATATAAAGAGTCATTTGATTCATTTCCAGGATCGTTTGGACGAAATTGAAAATGGCATCCGCTAAAGCCCAGTATAACCGATGAATAAGATGTATAAGTCAATTTGGTAATGGTAAAAAATGGAGGCTTCAAACATGGCATTAAGAAGAATTCGAATTTTAGGTGATGATATATTAAGAAAAAAGAGTAAGCCGATAGAGAAGATTGATGATAGAGTTTTAACTTTACTTAAAGATATGGCAGATACATTGCATAACTCAGAAAACGGAGCGGCAATAGCAGCGCCACAGGTTGGGATTTTAAGAAGAGCAGTTGTGATAGATATGGGTCAGGGTACAATATACCTGGTCAATCCGGAAGTAATAGAAGCTGAAGGAAGTCAGGAGGTTATAGAAGGGTGTTTGAGTATCCCAGGGAAATGGGGTAAACTGATAAGACCTGCAAAGGTATATGTAAAAGCATTTAATGAAAAAGGAGAAGCGTTTATAATAACAGGAGAAGGAGATTTAGCAAAGTGCTTATGTCATGAAATAGACCATCTGGAAGGAATACTTTTTATAGATAAAGTTACGGAGTTTATAGAAGGGGAATAAAACTGATTACTCATTCTTGATGTGCATCTTTAATAAATTATGTTGCAAAAACAGAAGTTGCCGGGATGCTCCTGAGACGGGAACTGCAGCCAGTCCGGTGTTAAAAACGGACAAAGTACCAGTGCATCCGGGAGCTGGTGCCGGTAATGAACAATAATTGAATTTTGTGTAGTAGGTAAGGGGAGATTAGATTATGTCTATCAGTAAAAAAATAAGGTTAGCGACAGAAAGCGATAGTGATTCATTATTGAAAATTTATGGCGAATTTATTACAAATACTGCCGTAACATTTGAAGTTAACGTACCATCTGTTTCAGAGTTCAGTAAAAGGATAAAAAATGTCTTAGAAAAACTTCCTTGGCTTACTTGTGAAATTGATGGGG
>VEPD01000040.1:0-12500 GCA_012027035.1 Ruminiclostridium sp.
GTCAACTGCGGTAAAAAAAGTTTGCTGGCATAGCTCAGCAGGTAGAGCAGCTGACTTGTAATCAGCAGGTCGGGGGTTCGATTCCGTCTGCCAGCTCCAAAGGAAGCCCGTTAATCTCTAAGATTAGCGGGTTTTATTATATATTGGAATAAATGGCTATATGTAAATGTAAATAGAAATTTAGCTATTTGATCAGTGGTTCTCCTTTTCTTATCTTTTCGATGATGGCCATAAGCGTTTCCTTGTTTGTAGCCCCCGAAATGTAGGTATAAAAGCTTCCATCAGGGTTTAGTATGAAAGTGGTGGGGAATCCCTTGATTCCGTAGGGAGTATAAAGGTCAGTCACTTTTCCGTCCATATCCATAAGTACTTTAAGACCGATATTGGCCGAAGTAATATAATCTCTGACGGTTTTCACCGACTCTTTACTGTCAATTGCGAGTATCACTGCGTCATTTCCCTTCTTAAGCAGGTTGTTCAGCTCATTGAGATCGGGCATTTCCTGAATGCAGTATCCGCACCAGGTCGCCCAGAAGTTGAGTATCACAATTTTGCCCCTGTAATCCGACAGCTTGACTTTATTGCCGTCCAAATCCTTTAGAGTGAATTCCGGAGCCATTGTTTTCCTACTGGAATTCTGAGATTGGGAGATATTCAGCGGTTTATTCTTCGTATATACCGTATATGCCGCTACTAAAAGAAGGCATATTGCAATCAACCAGATTACGAAACTTTTATTTTTCATTTGCAGAATTCCTTTCACTATGCCTTAAGGCAATAAATTGTATTAATCCTTTATACCAACTAACAATCAACAACCGCCAATCAACTAAAACCTCAAATACCTGATACTGTCTGTAAATACCAGAATGCCGGCTGCCATGAGCAGGATACCGGAAATTATATTTATTATCCTTATATGGGCTTGGATCTTTTTAAAAACACTCCTTGCTTTTTCAAATAGTATTGAGGATAGGATAAAAGGCAGACCTAATCCCACAGAATAAATAAACAGCAGGGAAATACCCTGCAGGACACTTTCGGAATTACCGGCCAGTATTAGCGCCGATCCAAGGAAAGCTCCCAGACATGGAGTCCAACCAAGGCCGAAAACCATACCGAAAAGAATGGATCCCGGTAGGTGTAAATTATTCAGCTTGAATTCAAACCGCTTTTCCATATTCATGAAACCCAGCTTCAAAATCCCTATGAAATGAAGCCCAAAGAGCATCATGACAACACCGCTGATTTTTCTCAGGAGATCTCTGTGACCGGCCAGAAATTGTCCCAAAGTGGTAACGGTAGCGCCAAGTAAAATAAAAACAATGGTAAAGCCAATAACAAAGCCGAATGAATTGACCACAAGCCTGCTTTTGCCCAGAGGCTTGATTTTTCCATCACCTTCGGCTGTTCCCGCCAGATAAAGAAAATATACAGGCAGCATGGGCAGTATACACGGCGATATAAAAGTCAGGATCCCTTCTATAAATGTAAGCATATATGAGAATGCATCCAAACGGCTTCACCTGGCCTTTCATTAAGAGAACTCTTATATATACCCAATATAGGCATATTGTATCGAAAATAAATTAAAAGTCAATGTTATCAGTATGCCATAAAAATTTTTATTTTCGTATCGTATTAATTGATGGGAACTTTCATGCTGTTAAAAACGTATTGTCTGATACTACAGCGGACAAATTGCAGGATGGTAAGCAGGATTATATTATTATATAATAACCATATACCCATGTGGTGTATAGAGACAGGAGGTAAGTGTAATGAGTGATACTGAAACAGTTTATTCCGACGCCAAAAGTAATATTATAAAAAGGCTTAACCGGATTGAAGGCCAGATTAAGGGCATACAAAAGATGTTGGAAAATAACAAGGGCTGTGTTGACATGCTGACGCAAGTAGCGGCTGTCCGGGCTGCGATAAACAAAGTTGGCGGACTGATATTGGAAAATTATTCAGTGAACTGCCTGGAAAATGCAGTGTCAGCGGAAGATAAAGAAAGGGTCGTCAGGGACCTGACCAAAACAATCCAGAGCTTTCTTAGGTTTGCGGACTGAATTAAGCATAAAGTACACATTTGTTATTAGTATATTGAAAAATTATTATTTCATATTGCAAAAGATAAATATTTTTGTTATTATATACCCATGGGGGGTATATAATATTCAGTAAAATAATATACCAAGCCTATAATTCATTATTTTGGCTAAAAAATGGAGGTATCATTATGTCAGTAAAAGTATATTCAACATCATCATGCCCGTGGTGCACGGTTGCGAAGAATTATCTTTCATCAAAAAATATACGGTTTGAGGATTTGGATGTAAATCGCGATAGGGAAGCGGCTATGGAAATGGTCAGGAAATCCGGTCAAAGAGGGGTGCCCGTTCTGGATATTAACGGTGATATAATTGTCGGATTTGACCAGGCTGCCATTGACAATGCTTTAAAGAAACAGTGAAAATTCCAGTGAGGGAGAGAGATTGATTTATGGTAGAGGTAACTGTAAACCCGGGTATATGCGGATTTAAAACTGTGATAAAAGTAAATTCGGAGGATATGCAGACAGCCGCTCTGGATATATGCACCGAATGTCCCAATATCAAGCCTATGGAAGAGGAATTCAAGGAAGTAGACGGCTATGAGGAATGCTTTGCTAAAATATTCGATACCGAGACATATAAATATGCAAACAAATATTGCAGGCACAATGCATGCCCTGTTCCTTCGGCAATATTGAAAGGTATTGAAGCTGCATGCGGACTTGCTTTACCCAAGGATGCGGAAATAAAGACAGAAAAGCTGTGAATAGCGAATCTTGTGTCCCATTAACTTTTTCATTTTCACTTGACAAGCATGAGCAGATTAATGTAACATATAACATGCGCCGGTCAGACACATTGCTTGGCAGGCATGACCATATATATGGGAGGGTTCCCGAGCGGCCAAAGGGGGCAGACTGTAAATCTGTTGTCGCACGACTTCGATGGTCCGAATCCATCCCCTCCCACCAAAAACGGTTTGAGACAAAATTCTCAGACTGTTTTTTATTGGAGTCATTCAGCCATAGTTGAATCAATATACTTCGCAAAACCCTATAACGGTTTATTTTTTGTGAAATATTACAATTCATTTGTATATTACTTTCTTATATAATATGAAATTCCAGGAAACTACCGCACCTATGGCAAATACCTTGGCCAGCAGATATTGAACATGAAGCGACGACGTCAGCAAATGCATTATGAGATCCGATGCTCCAAGATTGAATACAAACAGAATTCCGTACATAATGATCTGCTTTTTAATATTACCGCTGGATTTGAAGGAAAAGAACCTGTTCATGAGGAAATTGAACCAGAAAACAATAGTCAGGGCTATGGAATTTGCTTCGATGATCCCAAGTCTCATAATATCCCTTAATATGTAAAGCAGTGTCAACTCTATAGCTGCCGAACTGAAGCCGGTTATCAGGTATCTTTTTATCTGACTGACGGAAGAAGGCGTTAAAAATTCCGATATCATCCTGTTTTTTTTAATTCTCTCGAGTATTTTACTTTGCGGCATTCTTGTCACCCGTGTTTACTATATAGGTCTTTCATCCGAAAATATGGAACAATTGATTTTAATCCCATACTTATTCTTTACGTTTGATTATTACATTATATAGTATATTTCATTAATTTTTCAAGCGCAATTTATCGGGTTCATACTGACTACAGCGAAAGCTATAGAATCTACTTTGCATAAATAACGTGCTGTATCATTGGCGATTATTTCTGCAAAGCGCATAAATGCCGTATAAAAAATGAAGTTTTTGCTGCAATACTGATGCCTTTAATGAATATAGTGTAGTAATACGTAAAAGGGTAATATTATTTTTTCACACAATCCGTGTATTGCAGCATATGATTTGCTCTGTTATAATAGTTTTAAGTTTTATGCAGGATCTGGCGCAAGAAGTTGCAAAACGGTATTTCGTTACAGTATGATTTATTGGAGGCTGTTGTGATGAGATTTACAAAAATGCACGGCATAGGAAATGATTATATATATGTCAACTGTCTGGAGAAGGAAATCGCAAATCCTTCAAAAGTAGTGAAATTCGTAAGCGACAGGCATTTCGGCATTGGCTCGGACGGCCTGGTGATGATATTGCCTTCGGCAAAAGCCGATTTCAGAATGAGAATGCTCAATTCCGACGGGTCTGAAGCAGAGATGTGCGGAAATGCCGTCAGGTGCGTAGGTAAATATGTTTATGACAATGGCTTGACAACCAGGAAGGCAGTTACCATTGAAACTCTTGCCGGTATAAAAATACTGGATATGACAGTTGAAGATGGCAAGGTAAGTCTTGTAAGGGTCGATATGGGAGAACCGGTGCTGAAGCCCAAAGATATCCCCGTTTTGATCGACAAGGATTTGTTTGTTTCCGAGCCGGTCATCATCGATGGACAGGTTTACAAAGTAACCTGTGTTTCCATGGGCAATCCCCATGCTGTTACTTATGTGGATGATGTAGCAAGATTTCCTCTTGAAATTGTGGGACCAAAGATGGAAAAACACCAGCTTTATCCAAGGAAGATTAATTCTGAATTTGTTCAGCTGATTGACAGGAAGACGCTGAAAATGCGTGTCTGGGAAAGGGGGGCAGGCGAAACCCTTGCCTGCGGCACCGGTGCATGCGCCGTGCTTGTAGCAACAGTGCTGAATGGCTTGTGTGACAGAAAAGCAACCATCAAACTGCTGGGCGGCGACCTTTACGTAGAATGGGATGAGCAGGATAACCACGTTTATATGACAGGGTCTGCTACTAAAGTATTTGACGGCGAAATTAGCATAGAAGCATAATCTAAGAAGCAAATAATCAAAAGGGGACATTCCCTCCTGATACGGATTACCTGTTACTCAGCGGGTGTGTCCCCTAACATTAAAGAAGCTTAATTAAGAAGTAAATAATCAAAAGAGGACATTCCCTCCTGATGCGGATTACCTGCTACTATTCGGGTGTGTCCCCTCACATTATAAGGAGCAAAATTATGGCGTTGATTAATGAAAATTATCTGAGACTACAGGGAAGCTACCTGTTTGCTGAGATAGCAAGAAGGCGTGACGTCTTTATGAAGGAGCATCCGGATGCCAGAGTGATAAGGCTGGGAATCGGAGATGTGACAAAAGCGTTGCCCGAAGCCGTTATAAAAGGCCTTCACTCATCTGTGGACGATATGGCGGACGACAGAACCTTCAAGGGTTACGGGCCCGATGGTTACGGTTATGAATTTCTCATTGATAAAATTATTGAAAATGACTACAAATCCCGCGGCGTCAAGCTTGATAAAGATGAAATATTCATCAGCGACGGGGCAAAAAGTGATACTGCAAATATCCAGGAAATATTCGGGATGGATAATATAATCGCCCTGACCGACCCTGTTTATCCTGTCTATATTGACAGCAATGTTATGGCAGGCAGAACCGGGCCTTACAACAGCGTGACCGGTAAATTCGACAAGGTTACATACATGCCGTGTACAGCCGAAAACAGATTTGTGCCTGCGCTGCCTGAAAACAAAGTAGATATGATTTACCTGTGCTTCCCAAACAACCCTACAGGTATGACAATTTCAAAGGAAGCGCTGAAGAAATGGGTGGATTATGCGAGGGCAAACAAATCAATAATACTCTATGATGCGGCTTATGAAGCTTATATAAGCGAGAAGGATATTCCTCACAGCATATATGAAATTGAAGGCGCCAGGGAAGTCGCTATTGAATTCAGAAGCTTTTCCAAGACAGCGGGATTTACAGGCACAAGATGCGCCTTTACTGTTGTGCCCAAAGCATTGATGGCTTACACTTCCAAAGGGGAGGCGCACTCACTCAACAAAATGTGGTACAGAAGGCAAACTACCAAATTCAATGGCGTAGCTTATGTGATTCAAAAAGCGGCTGAAGCGGTATATTCAGCTGAAGGCCGGAAGCAGACCAGGGCCATAATCGATTATTACATGACCAATGCAAAAATAATAAGAGAAGGACTTATAAACATTGGCATCACAGTGTTCGGCGGCGTCAATGCGCCTTATATCTGGCTTAAGACGCCAAGAGACATGGACTCTTGGATATTCTTCGACAAGCTGCTTAATGAGGCAAATATCATAGGCACTCCCGGTGTAGGCTTCGGTCCCTGCGGGCAGGGATATTTCAGGCTGACTGCCTTCGGAAGCAGGGAAAACACCGAGGAGGCGGTACAGCGGTTTAAGGCAAGGCTGAAACTGTAATAAAATGTTTATAATTACCTGTGCCTGCACATAATAAGCACTGGTGAAAATATAATTTCCCATATAAATTTCTGAAAGCACAGTCCATTGCGGCCGGTATTTTTCAGAAAAAAATGGTAATAATGTTTTCAGTACTCCCAAGTGTGTTACAAATGCTACTTCGAAAGGATATTCGTTGTAGTATGGAGTGTGCGAGGTATTTGTGAAGCTAAGGCAAATTATTCTGTTATCGTGTATAGCGTTTTTAGTTGTGCTATTTGCAAACGGTATGTATGTCCTCTCATACTATGGACGTGAGAGCAGGTATGAAAAGATGGGTACCGGTGAACGCTCCATGCCGGGAAGGCCGCAGCAGGAAAGCAGTTTGAGTGAAAACCCGCCGGTAAATCTATTGCTGCTTGGTCTTGACGAAGAAGGGGTAAGGTCGGACGTCATCCTGCTGGCAAACTATGATCCCGGTCATTCCAGTCTAAACCTGCTTTCAATCGCTAGAGATACCAGGGTGTTTGCCAGGGGTAAATATTCTAAAATCAACGCTCTTTATTCTGCCGGGAAAGAGAGCTTGCTGGCAGAGGAAATCAGACAGCTTACAGGTCTCTCTGTAAATTACTATATAACAATGAATTTCAAAGGCTTCAGGAAATTGGTGGATACACTCGATGGAGTTATGTTTGACATCCCCTTTGACATGGATTACGACGATCCCGATCAAAACCTGCATATACATCTGAATAAGGGAATACAGCTGCTTACCGGTAAAAAGGCCGAGCAGCTTGTCAGATATAGAAAAGGAAACAGGCATAACGAGGGGTATATTGACGGTGACATTGGAAGAATCAAAATGCAGCAGGATTTTATCAAGGCGATGGCTAAACAAAAATTGAACTTGAAATATTTTACAAGAGCAGATGATATTTTCGATATATTTAACCGATATTTCGGGACAAATATCAATGCACGGGACTTTACATATTACCTCCCCAGTATCAGAAATATCAAGTCGGAGAACATCCACTCGTATACGCTTCCCGGTGAAAGCGCTATGAACGGAGAGATCTGGTATTTCATAGCAGACAGGGAAAAGACCGGTGAGATGATCCAAAGCAATTTTTATGAATAATCCGGTTTGAATTTTGTCTATTTTGCATATGACAGAATATCTATTATGGTGCTATAATCTATTATGTTAACTTAATGTATATGGAAAGGGCTTTATGGATCCGCTTACACATATGACAATAGGCCTTGCTGTTGCAAAGGCCACAGGCAATCCTGCAGTTATAGCCGAGCCGGCTACGATGTGCATTGTTGTCGGTTCGATTTTCCCGGATATAGATATACTGCTGCAAAAATGGGGAGACGCAATATACTTGAAAAATCACAGAGGCGTTACCCACTCGATATTGGGGTTGGTAGCATCATCCGTACTTATAGGCGGAGCAGCCGCCATTATTTATCACACAGGCTTTCTGAGCATGTTTTTATGGGCTCTGCTGGGGTGCCTTTCCCATGCTTTTTTTGATACTTTGAACGCCTTCGGGGCAAAACTGTTGTGGCCTATTTTTGACAAAAAATATTCACTGGGCATGCTTATCACATTTGACCCTGTTTTCATAAGCCTGCTTGCCGGGTATATTTTTGCGGGCGAGGTTATCGGGACATTCTGCATAATAGCTTTCCTGGTCTATTTTGCTTCAAGAGGAATTGCAAAGCTGTTTATAGTAAGGGAGCTTTATACAAAATATGGAGATGAGTTTGAACATATCAGCCTCCTTCCTTCAATGAAGGGGTTGTTCAAATGGCATTTTATACTGGAAGGCAGGGAATTTAATATCATTGGGGAAAAGGACATACTTCGCAACAGCATCAGGATCGTTAAAAAGCTGGAGAAAGTACAGGATCAGGAAGTTAATAACGTATTGCTGTCTACTGTCGGCAGATTTTTCAGTGAGTTTACCCCGGTTTTTCACATAGCATGCGAAAAGGACGGTGGAATTAACCGGTATGTGTTGATAGACATGAGATATTATCTGAAAAATAAATTTCTTCACCATGCGGTTGTTGAAATGGACGAAAATAATACAGTGGTTAAACAGACCTTTAATCCATACTCTATAAACAGAAGCTGTTTGGTAAATGCAAAATAGCAAATAATAAAATCGTCGGCATTATTTAAAAAATCGGCGATTTTTTTAAAATCTCACATCTCCGCCCTTTTACAACATTTCTCTCCTCTTCATAGTGTAGCAATTCAGGTATATCTGATATAATATATATGTTAAAGCTATATATACCCCATATACTTGTTTGTGAAATATTATCTTTTGAAATCATTTGAAAGGCTTGGAGGATAAGGCCGTGAAGCTGATTAATAGAATACTATGATTATTGGACTTGGATTTTATACAGTCAGTAACCGATAAAATAAGCAGGGGGACACAAAGTTAATGCTTGGTTGGGAAGAATTGGAGAAAGAGTGTACAGAATGTAAAAAATGCGGGCTGGGTGGCACAAGGACAAGGATAGTGATAGAAAGAGGCAGCAGACGTGCTCCTCTCATGCTTATCGGAGAAGGCCCGGGCAGACACGAGGATGAGCAGGGAAAGCCTTTTGTCGGTCCGGCGGGGCAGTTGCTGGATTTACTGCTGCAAGGCTTGATGTTTCGGGAAAATGACTATTATATCTGTAATATTGTCAAATGCCGTCCTCCTGACAATAGGACGCCGACAGACGAAGAAGCGGAAAAATGCCTGCCGTATTTACGGAATCAGGTCGCGCTCATCAAGCCTAAAATTATCGTGTGCCTCGGCGCTACGGCAATGAGGCATATAATTGATAAGGAATCCAGGATAACGCAGATCAGGGGACAATGGATCGAAAAAAAAGGATACTGGATAATGCCTACTTTTCACCCTGCTGCGCTGCTCCGGGATGAATCCAAAAAAGCGCTTATGTTTGAGGATATGAAAAAAGTAAGAAGCAAGTTAAACGAATTATAGTGTTGCGATATACTCTTTAGAATAATTTGTCTTTTACGGTTTAAACTAATACTACGGCGGAAGTTTCCAAATCATCATTATAGAATAATATTCCGCGCATTGACGATATTTCTGCAAGGTGCATAAAGCCTATATTTTAATGGAGTTTGCATTGTAGTACCAGTGGACAATGAAAGAGGGCTTATTTTGAAGGTGGCAATAATCGGCGCAGGTATCGCAGGATTGTCTTGTGCAATTGAATTGGAGAGAAACGGTATCTATCCAGTGATTTTTGAGCGGAACAGCTTCATTGGAGAGTACCATCCACACGTTTCTGCGTTTCTGGGCGTAATTACCCGGCCTGTTTCGGATCCCATCATATATTTGGATAAAGCATTGGGTATCAAGCTTACACCGCTAAATAAGGTGAAGAAAATAGAACATTATTCACCTAATAATAAGGCTGTCGTATCCGGATCATTGGGCTATTTATTGGTCCGGGGGAATGAAAATGATTCTGTCAAAAATCAATTGTACAGGCAGATCAAAACAAATGTCCATTTCAACAGCTTTGTCAATTCTGAAGATATTGAGCATGAATTTGATTTTGTTGTTGTTGCCGATGGTACATGGACTACACCCCAAAGATATGGAATCTGGCAGGAGGTATTGAGGTCCTGGGTCAAGGGAGGTATCTTTACCGGGGATTTTGAAAAACATACGCTAAAGATGTGGCTTGACAATGACCTGACCAAAGGAGTATATATTTATTGTGCTCCTTATAGCAAGAGTAAAGCAGTTATTGCTCACGTGGTTCAGAACATTGAACCTGAAGAATTGAATGATTACTGGCACAGGTTTTTAAGGTCCCGCAGCATTCTGAAGGACTATGATATGCAGGAATCATGGGAATTGCCTCATCGTGTCGGCTTTGTAACCACCAACAGGATTGGGAAGATCTATTTTGCAGGAGTAGCAGGCGGAGGAGTTGAACCGTTTTTAGGTTTTGGCCAGTTCAATGCGGTTATTTCGGGCGTTATGACGGCTAGAAGCATAGCTCATAGCTATGATATAAACCTGCTGTTAAAGGATCTGAGAAAAAAGAATCAGGAATTGTATATTTTAAGATCATTTTTGAATAAAGCGAAAAACCAGGATTTTGACAGATTAATGACTTTCATGAAAATACCCGGATTGAGAAGCGCCATTTATAAAACGGATATTGATATTATCAAGCTGCTTTCAGGAGGGCTAAAACTGATCCAAGGTAAAAAGAAGCAGCAGAAAGCAGCAACCAAAGGGGGTAATTAATTGGGAGGCGGATTTAAATTGATTTGCTGTCAATGCGGTTCGGATATAGTACTTGAAAAAAGCGGAAAGAGCAAGCTGGATTGGTCCGGCAAACATATAAAATATGGAGAAGGAATTCAAAGAAAGTGCCTTAATTGCAGCAATGAATCATTTGAGATCTTCAAAACCTGGTTGCAGAAAAGTTGATAAGGCGGCGGGTCATTGCTGCTTTTCCAGATTTGAATATCGGCAATATTCAAGAAAAACTTATATATTGCATAGATTCTGCCTATTAATTAGTTGTTGTAAAGGGATGTATTTATATGAGATATATAAAAATACTGCCTGAGTGTATACACTCCTCATGGGATAAGTTCCTGGATGAGAATGCGCTTAATGAATTGGCAGCCATTGAGAAAAAAATCGGTAATGATTTCACTCCCTCTGCAGACCGCATTTTAAGGTTTATGGCCAATGATCTCAAAAAACTGAAGGTTGTAATCCTCGGGCAGGATCCCTATCCTGAAAGAGGCGTCGCTATAGGAAGGGCTTTTGAAGTAGGCGGCTTGAATTCATGGGATGTAAAGTTCAGACAGGTTTCCCTGAAGAATATAATTCGTCTGATACATAAGACATACAACAATATACAAGATTATAATGAGATTAAATCTTTCAATGATGTTAAGGAAGAGATAGCCAACGGCCGATTCAATATACTGCCCGCCAATGAGATGTTTGAATCGTGGGAGAGGCAGGGAGTGCTGCTTCTAAATGCCTGTCTTACCTGTGAAGTAGGAAAGCCCGGAAGCCATAAAGAGGTATGGACGGGATTTACAGGTAGGCTTTTAGATTATATAGTAGAACAAAGACCTGATCTGAACTGGTTTTTATGGGGAAAGAATGCCAATGCTTTTTCTGTCCGCATAAAAAGAGGCTGTATTTACGCCTGCAGGCATCCGATGATGTGCTCCAGGGAATATGAAGATGACTTTCTGAAATCTGATTGTTTCAAGAAGACTGTCAATATAATCAACTGGTTGGGGCAATAATTTATGCAGAGTCTTCGAAAATGTTAATAATTGTTCAAACTGAGGGAATAATGAATTAATCCTGATATAAAAGGAATTCTTGAGCGCATATCGGCTTTCCGAAGCCGTCCGCAAAAGGTCAAAATACCCCTTGACACGGGGAAATATCTGGTGGTATAATACAAAAGCTGTCGTAAGAAAGCCCGCCTGAAAAAGCGGGCATTAATATCGGAAATATGCCGGCTCGATGGTAAAAAGAGTCAGTAAAATAACGGTTGACAAAGCATAGGCAGCGTGGTAATATAACAAAGCGCCCTAAAGCGGGGCTGCAGCAGAAGGCCGGAGGCGATACCGGCAGAAGGTATGGCAGCGGGAATACAAGCTGTGAGATCTTCTGGATGGACCTTGAAAAGTAAACAGTGTATAAATTAAGGAACTCGTAAATTTCAAGAGTGAATAAGGTGTGGGGACACACCATATAAGGTTTGGGGACACACCTCTAAAGAGGAATGTCCCCATATGAAAAGGAATGTCCCCATATGATTAACTTGCGAACTTTTTTATTACAACTTTGCGAAGTTGTATATGTCAGTGATTGCAGCTTTTCATAAGTTGCATAAAGTAAAGAGCCAAATGGCTCTCGACGAAACAGAAATCAGAAATCAGAAGTCAGAGGTCAGAAAGAATTTATTCGGACTGAAGGAAGACGGACGACGTAAGATAAACTTTTTTTAGAGAGTTTGATCCTGGCTCAGGACGAACGCTGGCGGCGTGCCTAACACATGCAAGTCGAACGGTTTCAGAGGTCAGAAGCCAGAGGTCAGAATAGAAGAAACACACGAGTCGTGTGTTTCAACAATTTCCGATTTCTGATTTCTGACTTCTGGGATAGTGGCGGACGGGTG
>VEPD01000265.1 GCA_012027035.1 Ruminiclostridium sp.
AACCGAAACCGGTTAACGGTACGGTAGCGCCCGCGCCCCCTATTTCCACCAGCTTCTGGTAAATGCCCAGCGCTGTAAGTATTACGCCTGCCGACACAAATATCACCAGTATTCTTGCAGGGGTAAGCTTTGTTTTATCAATAAGCACCTGACCGATTGCGCAAATAAGCCCTCCGATTAAAAATGCCCAAAAATACGTTGTTAATATGCTTTGCACTGGAATTCCTCTCCTATCCGGACGGGTGGACAGGGTCGTCCACCCCTACAGAACTCCCATTATCCGGTGTATCATCCCTGACTCTGGTTTCTAAAATTCACCTCAACGCTCACAGCATGAGCAATACATGGAATGGTCTCATTCTGCTGTACGCTGGTTTGACTGAGAAGCGCGCCTGTAGGCACGAATAATATCCTGCCCAGTTTTCCGGCTGTCAGCTGATTGTATAGAAAACCTGCAAAAACAGACGCCGAACAGCCGCAGCCGCTCCCGCCGGCATGGGCGTCCTGCTTCTTTCTGTCAAATATCATCAAACCGCAATCATTAAACCTGCCGCCTAAATATACTCCATTGGAAGCAAGCAATTCATCGCAGATTTCCCTTCCTATTTCACCCAGATCGCCGGTAACAATCATATCATAATAATCCGGCGTGAGCCCGGTATCCGAGAAATGCGCCAGAATGGTATCGGCTGCGGCAGGCGCCATGGCAGCGCCCATATTATTGGAATCCCTGATGCCCATATCCACTATTTTTCCGGTTGTTATACGTGTAATAAAGGGTCCGTCGCCATTGGCCGACAACAATGCCCCACCGGAGCCTGTTACTGTCCACTGTGCTGAAGGAGGCCTTTGTGAGCCCTGTTCCAACGGCAATCTGAATTGTTTTTCAGCTGAACAGAAATGGCTGGAAGTAATACAGATAACATTATCTGCAAAGCCGCCGTCAATGAGGATGGACCCGATTCCCAGCGATTCACCCATGGTTGAGCATGCGCCATATATACCGATAAAGGGTATACCGGTTTCTCTTATTCCGAAATTGGTTGCAATACACTGGTTGAGCAAATCACCGGCTATGATGTAATCTATCCGATCGTATGGGATATTTGATTTGCTGACGATTTTGGAGAAGGTTTCCCGCATCAGCTTGCTTTCAGCCTTTTCCCAGCTTTTTTCACCCCATTTTTCATCATTTATTATCTCGTCAAAATATATTCCTAAAGGGCCCTGACCTTCTTTGGGGCCTACTATTGCGGCGGTTGAAATTATTGTGGGCGGATTTTTCAGCAAAACGGTCTGTTTACCTTTTTTTTTGACCTTCATTAATTCTGCGCTCCTTTTACAGTTTTTCCCATATTATCTGTAATCCGGAATTATCAACTCTTCAGTATAAAATGTATAATGCCGGCAACAACAGAAACTGACACCCCATATACTATAACCGGCCCTGCGATAAGGAACATTTTTGCTCCCACTCCAAGAATATACCCCTCGCTTTTATACTCCATTGCAGGTGATACTATTGAATTGGCAAACCCTGTGATGGGCACGATTGAACCCGCTCCGGCATACCTGCCAAGCTCATCGTAAACATTCAAGCCTGTAAAAAGCGCTCCTAGAAAGATCATTGTCATTCCGGTCAACGAAGCTGATAAGTCAGCGTCAAAGCCCATCGAACTGTAAATAAAGAAAAAAAACTGTCCGATTGTACAAATCAGACCTCCAACCACAAACGCCCGTATTAAATTCCTAAACAGCCTGGAGTTGGGAGATTTTTTATCCACATATTTCTGGTATTCCTGTTTTGTAAATATTTTCTGCATCAGCAAACCCACCGCTGCATATTGTGGTCCAACCCATTATATAGTACAAATATACCTCTTGTGGGAATTTTCACTGTATTTTGCCTGAAAATAAAAAACCACATCATCAAGGCAAATAGAAGCAGCGATATCACAATAATTGCAGTTCTATACCTTCGAAGAGCTTCCGCCATAAAAACCTCCATAATCAAAATCTCGGGGGCATCGAGCCCCACCCGGTTTTTGCAATTTTACACAAGCATAGAATGCTGGAGCTTTTTATAGTATTAGAAAAACAGTAATTTAATATACAGAGAGGAATAGGCGGATTTAATATACAGTGAAATCGCCGGATTTTAATTTGCGCTGATTTTTGTTTTCAGTTCCTCAAGTATCTTTTTCTCGATTCTGGATACCTGAACTTGTGATATTCCAAGCAATTTTGCTATCTGTACCTGGGTTTTTTCTTTAAAATATCTTAAGACGATTATTTGTTTTTCCCTTGGCTTTAACGTATCAAGTACCTGTTTCAATGCCAGCTTGTCGATAAGATCAGATTCACTTTCATTGTATTCGTCATTGATTCTGTCAATCAATAATATGGGGGAATTGTCTCCCTCACCAATAGTATTGAAAAGGGACTCGGGGACATATGCCGCTTCAACAGCCATAACCAGATCTTCAGCCGGTATGTTCAGTCTGGCTGACAGTTCGTTTATGGAGGGTTCTCTGCCCAATTCCTTTGTCATGACTTCTCTCGTTATCCTTGCTTTGTTTGAAGTCTCTTTTAAAGAACGGCTTACCTTTATTATGCCGTCGTCCCGTAAAAATCTCTTTATCTCGCCGACAATCATAGGCACTGCATATGTGGAGAATTTTACGTCAAATGTTGAATCAAACTTGTTAATGGATTTAATAAGCCCAATACAGCCAATCTGGAAAAGATCCTCAGTCTCATGGCCACGATTTTGAAATCTTCTGACTATGCTCCAAACCAATCCTGCATTTCTTTCCACAAGGATGGATTGGGCCTGCTTGTCTCCGTCTTTGGCCGCCTTTATCAAGGTTGATGTATCGTTGTTTTTGTCAAGAGTATCACTCATATAATAGAACCTTTCCCTTCAGTACCTTTGTAATCAGAACGCTTCATGTAATATAATACATATTTAGCTTTATTTTACATGTTATATTAAAAAAAATTATCCCGCATTTGCTGCAATAATTATTTTATACAGTTGAATGACTCAACTTTCCCACCCCGTGAGATTCCCACGTCGCTACCGCTCCTCGGAATGACAAAGTTATATTTATGTCATTGCGAGCGGAGCGTGGCAATCTCGC
>VEPD01000257.1 GCA_012027035.1 Ruminiclostridium sp.
ATATTATAACACTGGCATGGGCAGGTACGATAAATTCAGAACCGCCGATGCTTTCCATATCAGTCCGGAAAGAGAGATATTCTCACGGATTAATAATGGAGTAAGGTATGTTCGTAGTCAATCTAGCCACCGAAAAACTGGCTTTTGCAACTGATTTTTGCGGAGTAAAGTCCGGACGTAATACCGATAAATTTGCAGCAGCGGGGCTAACGCCGGAAAAAGCTTCCTTTATAGATGTCCCAATGATCAAAGAATCCCCGGTATCGCTTGAATGTATCGTACGGAACCGTCTGGAGCTTGGATCGCATGATATGTTTATCGCAGAGATAGTTGCCGTAGATGTGGAGGAAAGCCTGCTGGACGAAAAGGGCAAGCTTCATATTGAGAAGGCAGGCCTTATTTGTTATTCCCATGGCTGCTACTGGACTCTTGGCAAGTCACTTGGCTATTTCGGATACTCGGTTACCAAGAAAAAGAATGTTCAAAGGTAGCAATGATATATATAAATATAAAATCTAGTTAATCTTATATTTCTGTAGCCATTCCGGAAATGATCAAAACAACATAAAAATAATTATTGACATAATAAACTATTGCTATATAATATAGATATTACCCCTCCCCGGGTTGGGTGGGTAATGGATTATTATAAATACGCGAAATAATAAAGGTGGTGCGGATGAATTGTTCAAGCTGTCTTATCTTAATCTCCTGCGTAATTAAAGAAGGCTTTTTGCAGGCATTGCAGGGGTGACTCTTGCAGTGGCGCTAATACTCATAATTGAAGGATTTGCCTTGGGCATGTACAGCCAGACGGCTTCCTTTGTAAATAAGAATGGGGCTGATCTATATATAACCCAAAAAGGTTCACAGTCCCTTTCGGATTCCTTTATTTCCAGGTCGCTGGAATCTCTTGTTTCAGACGTGGATGGGGTTGGGAAAGTTACTTCTGTTAATGTCATACCAATAATTTTTGATGTTGGAAAACGAAAAACCACTATGGCTTTATATGGATTTCAAAGGAATTCGGGCATGGGTGGACCATGGAAACTGACAACCGGACGTATGATAGCGGGTAATGATGAAATTATTGTAGACAGCGTCATGGCTGGACAAAATGGATTGCAAGCAGGTAAAAAAGTTCAGCTTCTAGGTAAGGAGTTTCAGATCGTGGGACTCTCTTCCGAAACCAATTCCTATATGAATTCTTCGATTTTCGTAACTCAGGCTGCAATTGCCGGCTTGCTGAATAATTCAGGTCTGGTCAGTGCTATTTTGATAAAAGCCGGTAATACAATTCAGGTTAATGCTCTTAAGGAAATTTTAGCCCGGAAATTCCCGGATTTACAGGTACTGACCCGTTCTGAAATGGCCGGGAAAATCAGTTCCACACTCGAAGACGCAATTGGTCCTGTAATAAGTATTATTGTGGGAGTAGCTTTTCCAGTGGGTATCATGGTAGTAGGCCTGACCATGTATATTATGGTATTGGGGAAATCAAAAGAATACGGAATTCTGAAAGCAATAGGAACAGATAACAAAAAGCTATATACGAC
The DNA here is from genome assembly GCA_012027035.1 of Ruminiclostridium sp. Classification (GTDB taxonomy): domain Bacteria; phylum Bacillota; class Clostridia; order Acetivibrionales; family DTU013; genus MnB-11. The sequence continues at coordinate 1,557 of VEPD01000257.1, forward strand.
TGTACTGGGTGAAACGGTATTTTTGACGGTATTGGGATTTGTCGCCGGGTTTTTGCTTTTCCGGCTGTCGGCATGGCTGATAATGCAGATCTGGCCGCAGTTTTATATAAACGCTGATTCAGCTTCATTTATTAAAGCGGTTATTATGACTATTGCAATGAGTATGTTAAGTACCATAACACCTATCCGGCGTATAAGTAAAATTGACACGGCCAGAGTATTTAACAGCTAGAAAGGAAAAGTAACATGTTTAAAATTGCGTTGAAAAATCTGCGGCAGGACTTGACGCGTATGATATTGTGCATAGGCGGAGTAGCGGCGGCAGTACTGCTTATACTGGCTATAAACGGCGTCTTTGCCGGTGTTGCCAAACAACTTACCATCTACATAGATGAATCAAAAGCTGATGTATTGATATCACAGTCAGGGGTTAAAAACATGCATATGGCAAGTTCTGTAGTCCCTCTGGAGTTTGTGGGGAAAATAGAGAAAGTCCCCGGGGTTAAAAAGGTGGTACCTATTGCATACTATTCCGGCATGATGAAAGTTCCGGGACAAGAGGGTTCAAAACTCGTTTATATAATAGGTGTAGACGAGACTTCGGGTATCGGAGGGCCATGGAAAATGGCAACAGGAAAATCCAGACCTGAACAGGGTGAAATAGTAATATCCCAAGGATTCGCTTCATCAAAGAGGTTAAAATTGGGAGACAGAGTTCAATTGATAGACAGTTTGTTTACTATTAAGGGTATTTCTCTGGAAACAGACAGTATGGCCAGCACTTTCGTTTTTATATCCCTGAAGGATGCATCTTCCTTACGCTCTCAGCAGGGTGCAGCCAACTATTTTCTTGTCACAGCCGTCAACCTCGGTGAAAGTGAAGTATTGGCCGGACTTATAGAAAAACGGGTGCCGGAGGTAAACGTCTCAAGCCGGCAGACATTTTCGGAAAGCGACAGGGAAATTGCCATACAGATGGGAATGGATATAATCCGGGCTATGTCCGTAGTTGCGCTGGTTATAGGCTTGATGATAATCTTTATGACTTTATATACCGCTACTCTTGAAAAGAGCAGGGAATACGGAATTCTTAAAGCTATCGGGGCTGATAACAGGTATCTGTTAAAAGTCATATTGCTGCAAGCTGCAATCAGTACGGTAATTGGTCTGCTGATAGGGATAGCAATGTCGTGGGGTATCAACAAATTGGTGCCGATTTATGTTCCTGATGTTGTTTTATTACTTGAGCCGGCAGCTATAATCCAGACGTCGTTATCGGTTATGGTTGCTGCGCTGGTCGCAGCATTGCTTCCTATCCTGCATATTACCCGGGTAGATCCTATGATGGTTTTTAAATCTTAATGGAGGTGGAAATTTTATGAATGCACTGCATTTTAAAAATGTCAGCAAAGTTTTCGGTGAAGGCGACGCCAGGGTTACGGCAGTAAATGAAGCCGACCTTGAGGTAGCGCAGGGAGAAGTAGTCTTGATCATGGGGCCGGCGGGGAGCGGTAAAACTACATTGCTTTCATTGGCAGGATGTCTGCTGAAGCCTACCAGGGGGCAGATTATACTTAACGGACAGGATGTGACCGGGTATTCGGAAAAACGCCTGCCTGATATCCGGCTGAGAAATATCGGATTTGTTTTTCAAAGTTTCAATCTTCTAAGTTCCCTCACAGCTATAGAAAATGTTGAAATCGTTCTTCATCTTACAGGTAAAAACTGGAGGGATGCCAGAAAAGTGGCTTCTGAAAAGTTAGAAGAACTGGGATTGGGAAAAAGACTGCATTTTTTACCAAGCAAACTGAGCGGCGGTGAAAAGCAGCGTGTGGCGATTGCACGGGCTCTTGTGAACGATCCTGCAATGGTATTGGCTGACGAGCCTACTGCCAATCTGGATTCGCGTTCCGGACAGGTAGTGGTGAAGCTGCTTACCGACATGGCTAAAAAACAGCATAAGAGTGTGATTATAGTAAGCCATGACAGCCGTATCCAGGGTATCGCCGACCGTATCCTCCGGTTGGAAGACGGAAAGCTGTTATAAAAGCTCCTGAGGAAAAGCTCCTGCATGGACGGAATTGTATTTACAAATCATTGACATCAAATGCAAACTGATATACAATAATATTAGCTAATATAAAATAATTAGCTAATAAGGGGGCGATATCATGGAAGTACCTTCTACCAAGGTTCAGAATAATTTTGGTACTTATCTTAAGTTTGCACAGCTTGAAGATGTGTTTATTACAAGAAATGGAAGAAAAATAGCGGTAATAAAGGCATGCCATGAGGATTACTATGGTGAACCTGTGGTTCTTGAGGCTGGTGAAGCATATAAACCTAAGGATGCGAAGATGACGTATGAAGAGTTTATGGAATTTTCTGAAAAAAGCGATAAGCGGTATGAATTCATCGATGGGGAAATCTATCTGTTATCCTCACCACCATACGGTCATCAAAGGATTATCGCCGAGATTACCAATTATATGTATCAATGGTTCAAAAGAAAGAAGTGTAAGCCTTTAACAGCTCCTTTCGATGTTACTCTGACGAAATTCGACCTGAAAAATGTAGTCCAGCCGGACATAGTAGTTGTATGTGACCCGGAAAAAGTAGATGAAAAAGGCAGGTACCATGGTACGCCGACTTTGGTTGTCGAAGTTCTGTCGAAGTCGACGATGGGGAAGGATATGACTATCAAAGCCAATCTTTACCTTCACAGCGGAATAAGGGAATTCTGGGTTGTGAACCCTTTTAACAAGGATGTTATTGTTTATTTGAACAAAAGTCGTGAAAATAATGAATATGCGGTATATAAGAACAACGAAACAATAAAATCGGCTGTTTTTCCAGGTTTGGAGCTTTCACTGGAACAAATTTTTACGGAGTGAACCTGTTCAAAATCTTGGGGGTATCGAGCCTCACTCGATTTTAGGCAGGTTGTGCTTCGACCGGATGCCTTAGAACAAAATGCCGGAGGACTCAATATCCTCCGGCATAAGAGCCTGTAGTAAACTATTTGGTTGCAAGTACCTTCTTAAGCTTGGCAAATCTGGGCAGCCCGTTAACCAATGGAGGTTTCGATTCGCCCTGAATAAGCGGAAGCGCATATCTGATGAAATCTTCCGTTACGCCGTTGCCTTCTTTGTTTATCCATTCCATGGGGATCTTCTTTTCCATATTTGCCACGTCGTTGAGGTTTATCAGCTTGATATTGCATTTGTATGCAGGCCCATCAGCTCTTTCAAAGGCTACCATGTAGTCGGTTTTACCTTCGACTGCAAATCTCACAGCCATCTGGCCTGCCAGGAAGGATTCGTTTACATCGGTTAGGGATCCGCAGTGAGCAGCACATCTCTGGAGCAGACTGAATTCGATGCCGCGGACCTTAGCTCCGGTCCTATTTTTCACATAATTTGCCAGAGTAGCTGCAAGACCGCCCAACTGGGCATGCCCGAAAGCATCTTTGCACTGTGCAAGGTCTGAGCCATATTCTGATATATATTTGCCGTCTTTGTCCCTGATACCTTCAGAAACGGCTATGATAACATTTCCGTTCTTCTTATAGATTGTGGAAGCTTCCTCAAGGAATTTGTCCATATCGAAGGGGACCTCGGGAAGATAAATAAGGTCCGGACCCGTTCCCATATATGAAGCGAGAGCGGCGGAAGCCGTAAGCCAGCCTGCATTTCTTCCCATGATTTCAAGTATGGTGATCATGCCTTTGTCATAAACCCTGGCATCGTGATATACTTCCATTGTCGATGTTGCGATATATTTTGCTGCACTTGCAAAGCCTGGACAATGGTCGGTTCCCCAGAGGTCATTGTCAATAGTCTTTGGAACGCCCATCACTCTGCATTCATAGCCTGACTTCTGCATATACTTGCTGATTTTGTTGCAGGTGTCCATAGAGTCGTTTCCGCCATTGTAGAAGAAGTATCTGATATCATATTTTTTGAAGACTTCCAGCAGCCTTTTGTAATCAGTATCATCCTCTTCCGCCTTTTTCAGTTTGTAGCGGACTGAGCCGAGGGCCGAAGAAGGGGTGGTTTTCATAAGCTCAAGTTCATATGGATCTTCCTTACTCATATCGTAAAATTTCTCTTCCAGAATACCTTTGATACCGTGGGCGGCACCGTAAACTGCAGTTATATCACCCTGCTCCAGCGCTTCGGTGAATACGCCGGCCGCGCTGGAATTTATTACGGATGTCGGTCCGCCTGACTGTCCGAAAATACATGCGCCTCTCAATTTGCTCATTTGATAACCTCCTGAAAATAGCTGAATCATTTTAATGTGTATTTACATTATTTATCGTCGGTTAAGTTATGCAGGCTTAACCATATAAAAATATAACATAACATATATTAAAATGCAATTCAGCATCGACAAAAACCTAACAATTATCTTATTTTATCTTATTTTTTCCAATATGGAATCAAGACTTTGATTCATTCCGAGCAAGCCCTTAAAGAAATCTCCTTTTTCCTTCAGCCTCTTTTCGGCATTCAGCAGTGTGAAATCCTCAGGTTTGATCCCGTTAAGCTCATTCCAGCTTATAGGCATCGAAATGGAGGCTTTTTCGGTAGCCCTTGGCGAATAGGCGGTTGCAATAGTTTTACCGTACCACATTTGCAGATAATCGAAATATAGTTTTTTTCCTCTTTTTTTAATAATCCTTTCAATAGTAATAAGCTCCGGATATTTCTGACTGAAGTATTTTCCGAAAAATTCATTTATTATTCTAGCCTGATCATATTCATACTTGCTGTTTACAGGAATATATATCTGGAGCCCGGTAGCGCCTGAGGTTTTTACAAAGCTCTTTATTGACAGTGCTTCAAGGGTCTCATGTACTCGCAGACATACCTCGATTACATCCTCGAAGCTTTGACCTTTACTTGGATCCAGATCGAATACAAGGTAAGTCGGATTATCTGCTTTATCTTTTGTATTAAATGTGACGTGAAACTCAAGTGCCGCCTGTGCTGCAAGCCATATCAGGGTAGGGAGTGAGTCCGGCAGGATATAATTTACATCACCATATTTTGATGTATTTACCCATTCAGGGGCATAATCCGGACAGCTTTTCTGGTAGAAGGATTCGCCGTGAATACCGTCCGGGTATCTGATAGTTGTAAGAAACCGCCCTTTGGAATAGGGAAGCATATAAGGAGCAAGCGAGAGCATGGTGGATATGTAATCAGCTTTTCTGATACCTGCTTCAGGCCACAATAGCTTTTCAGGGTTTGATACATCTATTTGGCGTCCTTCGATCTCCAGAGAATATTTCTTCACTATTCTACATATTCCTTTCCATTGGCTTCGGATGGTTTCGCCGTGCCGAAGCCCAATATTTTCGGATGGCGCAGATGACCGTCGCCGGTATACTCCATGAAGTGAACCCAGCATGTCAGCAGGGGAGTTAACCAGGTAAAGTTTCCCTTGATTCCGGATAGACTTTCCCTTTCAAAAGGACTTTCTTCCTGTGACAGGCTGGAAGCCTGCTCCTTAAGAATGTGTAATTGCTCCTGGTTCAAGCCCAGACTTGCTTTCCCGACAAAAGTAAGAGAAGCGCTTCTGTATACGCCTATCAAAAGAGAATTTGGAATATTGTCCTTCCATTGAATTCCACCGACAACAGTCAGCATTTTTCTGGATAGCTTCGTCTTGAACCATAAATTATGGGCTTTTCCGGAAATATATCGACTTTCTTTCTGTTTGGATACTATACCCTCCCAGTTTTTAGATTTCATCAGTGAATATAAGTCCTCGCCCTGATCAAATGGGTCTGTCAGGGTTATGGTATCGCTTTTGGTTACAATGCTTTCCAACAGCATTTTTCTTTCAAAGAGGGGCAACCGGGTAAGGCTTCTGCCGTTTAAATGCAATATGTCGAACAGGATATATTTAGCGGGATACATCTGGGAATAGTACCTGACTTTTCTGATATCCCGCACCCGTTCTCTTATAAGGCTGGAATAAAAGGAAGGGTTTCCTGAATCGTCGAATACGACTATTTCTCCGTCCAATATGGCATTTGCTGTATCAATAAGTTCAGTAATCTCTGAAAGCTCCGGATAGAAGGCGGTTCTCTCGTTTCCACGTTTTGTATAAACACGGAGGCGGCCATTCTCAATATATGATAAACCTCTGATGCCGTCCCATTTGATTTCGTGGATCCAGTTGCGGCCTGTCACTATATCGGAAATAAGTATCGGTTCCATAGGCTGTATCCAATCCAAAACTCATCCATCCTTTTTACACCGTTGCCGTTGCCTTTTTCTTTCTTTTGGCGGCAGGTTTATCTTCATCTTTTTGCTGCTTATTATCTTTGTTATCTTCGGTTTCCTGCCTATAACTGGCTTGTGTTTGCTTCAAACTTGCCTGTAGAGCCTGCATCAGATCGATGACATTGGTTTTCCGGATTTCAGGCATGGTAACTATTTCGTCGCCTTCAGCTTTCTTGCTTATCAAATCCATCAACTTGTCACGGTATTCATTCTTATATTTTTCAGGCTCAAATTCATGAGTAAGGTTGCCGATGAGTTGTGTAGCCATGTTAAGCTCAGCCTCATTCACGCTGACATTATCGGATATTCCCGGAACTTGTTTTGAATCTCTGACTTCATCCGGGTAATATATTGTTTCAAGCACCAGCAAATTTTTATAGACTCTTACTACTGCCAGTGATTCCTTTTCACGTATGACTATCCTGGCCATGGCAATCCTGCCGGTTTTGTTCATGGCCTCCCTGAGAAGATTGTAAGCCTTCCCGCCGGTATCCTGCGGTGAGAGATAGTAGGATCTGGTATAGTAAATAGGGTCGATATCCTTTAAAAGAACAAAATCAATGATTTCTATAGATTTAGTAATGTCGGGCCTGATGGCGTCCAGATCCGGATCTTCTATAACAACAAACCTGCCTGGCTCGTATTCGAAGCCTTTTACAATCTCGTCGGCATTTACTTTCTTATTGCAGGAGGGACAGGTTTGTTCATATTTTATCGGTGTATGGCATTCCTTATGGATATTCCTGAATCTTATATCTTTGTCCTCGGTAGCCGCAAACATTCTAACCGGTATGTTAACAAGGCCGAAGCTTATAGACCCTTTCCACATAGTATGCATAATATTTAAATACCTCCTTTATATACAGTCTCTTTTATTATTCGGAGCAATGCAGAATTAATACCAGGAATATTTTTTATAAATAAATCCTTGATTTAAAGCCGAAATCTGGTAATAAATATGCCAATTTAGTAAAGTTATTTCATATACCGTCGAATTATCGGCGGTATATTTCTTGCCGATATCGGCAAGAAA
>VEPD01000247.1 GCA_012027035.1 Ruminiclostridium sp.
ACCGGAGCGGCATTTGCAATGAGGAAGAAACTGCTTAAGGAAATTGGGGGACTGGAGGCCTTCGGCAGCTCGATCCTGGAAGACCTTCACCTTGGAAATACGCTGTATAGAATGGGCTATAAGCTGGTGTTGGGGCCTTTCCTGGAATGCCATGTAGACAGACTGGGCAAAGAAAAGTCTTTAAACTATGCGAAAAGGATTGCAGTTGGAGTAAAGACACATTTGACATTTGAACTGCCTACCTTCATACTTATGGTGTTCTGGTACTGGATAATATTTGTTCTGGCACTGGTAACCGGTAATTCAAGCTTATTGTACCTGTCTTTTGCCTTTATGGTTTTAAGGACGCTGCAAGCTCTTGTTATGAGGATTTTAACGAAAAATAATATTATGCCTGTAGATTTTATCATGGGATTATTCTTTGACCTGTTTGGCACATTCTATCTGATTTATTCCTTGAAAAACCCTTTTGTTTCCTGGAGAGGTATCAAATATGAGGTGAAAAAGGGTGGATTCATTGAAGGTGCAATAGTTGACGATTTGGCAGCCGAACCGGAAACGGTTGAAAAGCAGCTAAAAAACTGATTTGTCTGAATGGCGTTCATTCCACCAACTTTTTATAGATCCTGTATGTCTTATAGTGTTTAGCTCCAAAGCTCTCTATATCGGAACGCATTCTCATATTTGTTTCTCCGATTGTGGAAGCCTCACCCCAGACATAACCTTTCTTTATTGAATTCTGAAAAGTCTTATGGTATATGCCATATGATACGCCCTTTGACCTGAAAGCCGGTACGACAAACATGACAAAGGCTCTGGCGCCCTTTATCCTGCGCTTGTACCACAGATACTTAAAAGCTGATAGAGGCGTTATTCTTCCGTTCATATGTATCAATACCTGGTTAAAATCAGGCAATGCCAGATTAAAGCCGATGGCTTCATCGCCGCTTCTTGCTATGGCAATAAAATCAGGGTCGGCATAGGGTATGAGTTTTTTGGCCATTTCCCTCACTTCCTCCAGTGACGGGGCTACCAGATCAGGCCATTCATCTGGTATAGCCAGATCCAGTACATGCTTTATATCTTTTATTTCATTATCAACATCTTTCAGATTTAGCAGGTCAATTCTGAAATTATACTTTTTTTGCGCGTATTCTATTGCTTTTGTGGGGTCTTTTTTAAAGCTCAGATCCTTATCCATATAATAGGCAAATACGTCATAATCCTTCTCAAAGCCGCAACCCTCCAGAAGCGTCTGATAATATGGAGGATTATATGAATTCATAATAACCGGAGGACGGTCAAAGCAATTTATCAAAAGCCCTTTATTTTCGTCTCCATCGTTGCCGGTAACAGATATGGGGCCGATTATGGATTCGGTATCTTTTTCTTTGAACCAGGCTAATGCTTGCATAAACAACCCCTTCGCAACAACCTGGCTATCTATGCACTCAAATAGTGAGAAATAACCCAATTTTATATTTTTCTTTTTATTCAGGTTTGAATCGATACCCGTAAAAACCCTGCCTGCAGGTTTTCCATCTAAAAATGCCAAAAACATTTCCCGTGTTAATTTTGTTTCCGCCGTTTTCTTTTCCGGATTCAATGTCTCAAGCGTTTCCTTGATCATGGGAGGAACCCAGTATTTGTTCCCTTTATATATTTTCCATGGCAGCTTGATAAACTTCATAAGATCGGCTTTGGTCGTCACCTTTATAATATCGATGTTCATATCGGGCCTTTCCAAGCATGTTTTAGTACTACAGCGAAAACTTCATAAATTCATCGGCATTTATGCACCTTGCAGAAATAATCGCAAATGCCTTAATGCGTTATTTCTATAAGGATATAATCAGTAGTTTTCGTTGTAGTATTAGTGCTTAAAGTATAACATAAAAC
>VEPD01000332.1 GCA_012027035.1 Ruminiclostridium sp.
ACGCTGATCGACGAACTGGTTAAAGCCGGAAGAGAGCTTGAAACGGAAGGTGTACGCGCTATTGTAGGAGCTTGCGGTTATTTTGCATATTTTCAGCCCCAATTAGCTGCTATTCTTGACGTTCCGGTATACCTTTCCAGTTTAATCCAGGTGCCGTATATTAAAACAGGATTAAAACCGCATCAGAAAATAGGCGTTCTATGTGCCGATAAAGTCTCCCTGACGCATCAAGTCATGAAAAACGCCGGAATTGACGATCCTGACCTGTGCGTGGTTTCCGGTCTGGAAGACATGCCTGAATTTTCCGGGATACTCAAAAGTGACCGTGGTTATTTCAACAATGAAATTGTACGGGATGAGGTTGTAAGTTCTGCAAAAGCATTAGTGGAAGAGAATCCGGATATCGGGGCGATACTTTTGGAATGCAGCGATATGCCTCCATATGCTGCTGATGTGCAGAGAGCCGTCAATCTGCCGGTATTTGATTTCATAACGATGATAAACTGGGTACACGGGGCAGTGGCACAAAGACAGTACTATGGAGATTTATAAAGCGATTAAGTCGTACGGAAAATCAGCCGGAATACCTGGCATGGTTGTTGCCGGACAAGCGCTAATAGGAGTATAAGCTATGAAGCTGAGACTTGAAGGAGATATTTCAGGACTGGAAAAAGGCATTGAAATCATAGGAAGGGAACTGTCTTTTGAATTAACTGAGGACGGCTTGCCTGTTAAGGTTGAAAAAACCTCCGGTAATATTGAAGTCGAATTCATAGACGGCAAAGGAGTAATTAGATATAACCAGAAGATACATTTTTTCCGTGCACTTGGATTGTTTATTGAAATTTTCCGAGGCAATACATGTATTTCCATATCTGAAAAACCGCTGTTTACTATGAACGGCGTCATGCTTGACTGCTCCCGAAACGCCGTAATGAAGGCGGAGAGCATAAAGCTGATGCTCCGCAAGATGGCGTTAATGGGATTGAATATGCTGATGCTGTACATCGAGGATACATATACCATTGAAAGCATGCCGTATTTCGGCTATATGCGCGGTAGATATACTTATTCGGAGCTGAAAGAATGTGATGATTATGCAGATATTTTCGGAATAGAAATGATTCCGTGCATCCAGACGCTTGCCCACCTTACGCAGGCCTTAAAATGGAATTATGCCAGCGGAATGAAGGATACCGATGATATATTGCTTGTTGGTGAGGAGAGGACTTATCAATTTATTGAAGAAATGGTAAGGTGTGCATCGGCCCCATTCAGAAGCAAAAGAATCCATATAGGGATGGATGAAGCTGAAGTGGGGCGGGGTAAGTATCTTGATATTAACGGTTACCGCAACAGGTTTGAGATATTGGAGGGGCATGTTGCGAAGGTAGTTGAAATTGCATCAAAATACCGGCTCGAGCCAATAATGTGGAGCGATATGTATTTCAGGTTTGCTTCTGAAAAGCATGATTATTATGATCTTGGGGCAGTAGTGCCCGAAAGCGTTATAGAAAAAGTGCCACAAAACCTTGACTTTGCATACTGGGATTATGAATACCATGATGAAGATATTTACAGGGAGCTTATTAAAAGGCATAAGAGATTCAGAAAAAATACAATAATGTGCACCTGTGTATGGACATGGCTCGGATTTTGCACCAATTACGGAAAATCGTTTTCAAACATCGATGCAGCATTGAATGCCTGCAAAAAGGAAGGGATAAAGGAGGTATTAACTACCGTCTGGTTGAATAACGGCGCGGAAGGCAATATTTTTTCAACGCTTCTGGGAATGCAGCTGCATGCGGAACACGGTTATGCGGATGAAGTTGAGACAGAGAAGCTGAAAACAAGATTCAATACATGTACCGGAGGAGATTATGAAGCCTTCACGGATTTGAAATATCTGGATGAAACCCCCGGTACTGTCGAGGGAAACCTGATCTCATCAACCGATAATAAATATTCTCCTGCAAACCCGTCAAAGTTTTTGCTTTGGCAGGATATACTCATAGGACTTTTAGAAAAACATATGGAAGGCCTTAACCTTGACGAACATTATGCCGGCCTGGAAATCAGGATGAAAAACCACATTGAAAAGAACGGCGATTGGGATTTTTTATTTGAAGTGCCGCAGAAATTGTGTTCGGTATTAAGTCTAAAATGTGAAATTGCACTGACTTTAAAAAGCAATTATGAAAAAGGGGATATGGAAAGCATAAAACAGTTGGTCAAATATAAGCTGCCGGAGCTTTACACGAAAGTGAACGACCTCAGGATCGCTCACAGGGAACAATGGTTCAGGATATATAAGCCTTTTGGCTGGGAGGTGCTTGATATACGCTACGGCGGGCTTCTGGCAAGGATAGATTCAGCAATATCAAGACTTTCCGGATATGTTGAAGGGCGGATTGAAAAAATCGAAGAGCTTGAAGAGGAAAGATTGTATTTTGACGGACCTGTAAGAAATGATGACATAGCGATGTGTAATTGCTGGCAGTATGACAGGATTGCTACGGCCGGATCGACGCTTGTTTAACCGGTAGTACATGGGTGGAGAATGTATAGGCAAAGAGGGAGTTGACTAAAGAAAATGCAGTATTTAAAAGTAAAAGGACTTAATATCTCAAAGCTTACTTTGGGTACGGTGCAATTGGGTATGGAATACGGAATTGCAAACAAGTCCGGAAAGCCAGACTTCAAAACCAGCTTCAGATTATTGCAGGCTGCCGTCGATGGAGGAGTCAACTCTTTTGATACGGCGGAGGGCTACGGAGATTCCGAAGCAGTGCTGGGGAATTATTTATCATCAGAAACATGTAATATACGTCGGCCTGTTATTTCAACCAAATTTGAGATCATTCCCGAGGAGAGTATAAGTTCTGCCAAAGTTGAAAAGCAGATTTACAGGTTTATGGAACAATCGCTTCAACGCCTGAAAATCAGCAGGATTCCCATTTATATGCACAATCCCAGAGATATGACCAAATATGGGAAAATAGTTCCGGAGACGATGGGTAAATTGAAAAGGGAAGGACTGATTGAAAAAGCCGGAGTTTCAGTTTATACATCGGTAGATATAGATGGAATGCTAAAAGAGGATGTATA
>VEPD01000463.1 GCA_012027035.1 Ruminiclostridium sp.
TACTATGAAGCCCACGTGCTTGGATATGTAAGGGCTATAGATTCGGATGAGCTTGAAAGCATGAAGGAAGAAGGGTATGACAGCAGTGATGTTATCGGGAAGACAGGTATTGAGTTTTCTGCTGAGAGATATCTCAGAGGCAAGGATGGAAAGAAGAACATAGAGGTGGACGTCAGCGGCAGGTTGACAGAGCAGCAGGAAAGTGTGTCGGCCATACCCGGAAGTGATATTGTGCTGACTATCGATGCCAATCTTCAGAAGGCTACCATGGAATCTCTTAAAAGAACTATTGATAAGATACGCGTCAGCAGCGATAAAAACAATCATGGAGACGCTAATGCCGGAACTGCGGTGGCAATTGATGTGAAAACGGGCGAGGTGCTTGCAATGGCAAGCTATCCCAGCTTTGATCCTGCAGTTTTTCTGGCGGGATCGGAGGATATAACAGCACAGCAGACGATTAAATACCTGAATAATGATTTAAATAAACCTCAGTTTAACAGGGCCATTCAAGGAACTTATGCACCCGGCGCAACCTTTAAGCCCTTGACGGCAATAGCGGCTCTGGAAACAGGTATTATATCAGCAGACAATAACAAAATAATGGACAGGGGCAAAGAAAATTTCGGTGGAAAAGACTTTTTCTGCCTGGAGTTTCCCAAAACGGGGCATGGCTTGCTCGATTTGAAAAAAGCTCTTGAAACCTCCTGTAATATTTATTTTCACGACATTGGCTTTCATACCGGGATTGACAATTTGGCCAAATGGGCCGGATATTTCGGACTCGGCAAAAAAACTGGAATAGATTTACCAAGCGAGTATGCCGGATATATGTCTTCAAAAGAAGTAAAAAAGAAGCTTCATAAAGGTGAAAATGGTGAAGGCAGCTGGTATCCAGCAGACACAGCCCAGGTCGCAATAGGACAGCTTGATAACGCCTTTACACCTTTGCAGCTCGCTTCCTATATTAGCGCTATTGCCAATGGAGGAAAGCTGTATAAGCCGTACATTGTTAAAAGAGTTATAAAATACGACGGTTCAATTGTTAATGAAACTCAACCGACATTTGAACAGATACCGGTCAAGGCATCTACCATAGAGGCGGTAAAAGAAGGTATGGTTGCGGTAACCTCATCACGGGATGGTACTGCAAAAGACTATTTTAAAGATTTCCCTTATGCTGTTGCAGGTAAAACAGGTACTGCGGAGACATCTAAATCAGGCGCCAGATCGGACAATGCACTCTTTGTGTGCTATGCTCCGGCTTACGATCCCAAAATTGCCGTAGCAGTAGTGGTGGAACGGGGAGTATGGGGTTCCTATACGGCGCCGATAGCCAGGGATATACTTGACGCATACTTCGGCTTGACAAAGGCAGACGCGGCAGATGATGTATTAAAGCCGGAAGAGCCTGTATTCACACAGTAGTACTACAAAAAAGTTGCATTTATATACCGGCATTTAGGCAGGTATCCGTACCCGTACCCGTACGTTTCTGAGAATCGCATGATTCGGAACAGTACACTTATCGCTCACTCTTGCTGCTTGAAATTTCAAACAAAAAATGACATAATGTAATCATGATATTCGGGGGGTGGCCATGGAGGAAAATGTAATCAGTTTTAAAGCGACAGTCAACGGTTTGATTCTTATTCTCAGAGAAGAGGACGATTTTGATACTATATTCAGGCATATAGAGATGAAGGTTGCCTCGTCGGGAAGATTTTTCAAAGGTGCCAGTATAGGAGTCAAATACAGGGGTAGAAAGCTGTCGGCTGAAGAGGAAAGTAAATTGACAGCGCTTCTGGCAACAAGCACCGGTGCTGAGATAAAGAGCTTTGAGGAAGACATAGAACAACTGGAAAAATCAATGTTAGCCGAAAGTACTCAGACCAGGGAGAAGCCTAAAATGCGGCTGATGTATTTCAAAGGTCTGGACGAGGGAATGACCAAATTCTACAAAGGCACGGTACGTTCGGGGAATCTTGTCAGTTTCGAAGGGAACCTGGTGGTCATAGGCGACGTAAATCCCGGCGGTGAGATAATTGCAACAGGAAATGTTATCGTGATGGGCTCTTTGCGAGGAATCGTACATGCGGGCGCCGACGGAAACAAGGAAGCCGTTGTAGCTGCTTTGAATCTCCAACCTACCCAGTTAAGGATAGCAGACGTGATTACAAGATCCCCCGATATAAAGGGCGGCAAGACTGCTATAAACCCGGAAATGGCATTTGTGAAGGACGATATGGTGTACATAGAAAGCTTCCTGCCCCAGCACAAGTAAATTCGCAGGCGCAAGTCAGGAACCGTCCCCACTTGCGCACCCATTTACGCAACACAATTGACAAAAGCCCTAAAGAAATATATATTTACACTAAGGGCTTGTCTGGTAATAAATGTGCCATCTGATTCCGTGATGATTTTTAGTTTGGCAAGGCGGACGGAGGCGCAGATACTTTGTGTATCTAAGCCGACAACAACGAAGCCAAACGGAAAATCAGCCGGAATGCTTGGTACAGATATTGCCAGACAAGCCCTAAGCCTTGATTTTAGCATACAGGAGGTACATAAGCCAATGGGTGAGGTCATAGTAGTAACTTCAGGTAAGGGTGGTGTAGGTAAAACCACTACTACGGCAAATATCGGCGTAGGATTGGCCCTTGCCGGAAGAAAAACAGTTTTGATAGACACGGATATAGGTTTGAGAAACCTGGATGTGGTAATGGGGCTTGAAAACAGGATAGTTTACGACCTGGTGGATGTTGTTGAAGGATTTTGCAGAGTGAAACAGGCTTTGATAAAGGACAAGCGTTATGACGGTCTTTATCTCCTTCCGGCTGCACAGACAAGGGACAAAACGGCTGTCAGCCCGCAGCAGATGATGAAGCTGTGCGATGAACTCAGAGAGGAATTCGATTATATAGTGATCGATTGCCCCGCCGGGATTGAACAGGGCTTTAAAAATGCAATTGCAGGCGCAGATAGCGCGGTTGTCGTTACAACCCCCGAGGTATCGGCGGTGAGAGATGCCGATAGGATCATAGGACTTTTGGAAGCAAATGAACTAAAGAACCCCAGGCTGCTTGTAAACAGGGTTCGTATTGATATGGTAAAACGCGGAGATATGATGAATATCGACGATATAATAGACATACTGGCAATTGGCCTGATTGGCGTCGTTCCTGATGACGAAAAGATTGTGGTATCCACAAACAGAGGCGAACCGGCGATAACCGATGATAAATCGCCGGCTGGACAAGCATATAGAAACATTGCGAAGAGAATCATGGGTGAAGAGGTTCCGTTTCTGAATCTTGAAGGCGATAACAGGTTTATATTCAAACTGAAAAAACTATTTGGTATTAAAGCCACCTGAAAGGAGAGAGAATAATGCTTGATCTGTTGAAAATATTCACTAAACCGAATAAAGCATCCAAGGAAGTAGCAAAAGAAAGATTGAAGCTTGTTTTGATCCATGACAGGGCAAATGTTTCTCCTCAGTTTCTGGAGATGCTTAAAAGTGAGATTATAAAAGTAATCACCAATTATATGGATGTTGATGAAAGTGCGCTTGATATCCAACTGACCAGAACCAAAAGCGACGACGGAAAGAGTACGGTTCCCGCGCTTTACGCCAATATACCCATCAGGAATATCAAGAACAGCGGCAGGTAAAGAAAAAGTCACATTTATAGGATTATGAGAATCTGTAGGGAACGCCCCCTGTGGCGTTCCGCATTTGTTCACCTTGGCGGAACGGCACGGGGGCCGTTCCCTACATGTGTCCCCTCTTAGCTGGGGGTCTAGTACACATTCTTTTCCCAAAATGCTCTTGTCCAGCTTTATTGCAGACCGCCTTCCAATCTGCCGTACACCTGCTCTGTGGTCAAACCCTTTGCATCTATCACCACTGCTTTTGTATTCGTATCCTCCACGCCAAGAAAGTTTTCGCTTAAGCCTGTTACTACAACGGCATCATATTTGTCCATGCCTTTGGAATATTCCTTGCTGAAGTCGATGTTATCCACATTATAGCCTTTTTCTGAAAGAAAATCCCTGATAGGAGTAAGGCTGTTTTCAACTGCTATTCTATGCTTCATTCTCATATTCACCTCCAATAAATTTCGGAATATTTCGCTGCAGTACCAAATATAATTTATCGTACAAGTATGAAGATAAGGGGTGTGCGGCATGGATGATATTATGGTAAGGTCAAGATATCCCCGGCACAGTATTCCAGCCAAAAGACGCAGCAGGTACGGCAAGGAAAAAAGCGGCCTTACGGGACTCATTGCAAGGCAATTGGCTATATGCCTGTTGATTTTTTTCGTAATCCTTCTTGTTAAAAGTATCGATACTCCGTTTACAAATTATATAACCGGTAATGTGCAATATGTACTGGAACAAGACATAGAATTGGACAGCATATTCAAAAATGTGGACAATGCACTGAACAAATTAAGGAATGGCAACTCGACGGATAACGGCACTGATAATCCATCTGACAAAGCGGACAGTCCCGTTGATGATTCATCCGGTAATTTGAACGCAGGCACAATCAAGCCCGAATCTTCAGTCCTTTCGGCCAGCACCGGCGGTGAAACCGATTTTGCCGGAAATATGACAACACCTGTAAATGGCGTATTAAGTTCATCCTTCGGTGAAAGAAAAGATCCCATAACTAAAGCGCTGAAAATGCATGAAGGTATTGATATAGAAGCGGCTAATGGTGAAAATATTGTGGCTGCGCTGGGTGGGACAGTTGTTGATGCAGGTTCGTCGCCAACCTATGGCAATTACCTTAGGATAAAGCACAACGACGGTTTTGAAACGGTTTATGCACATTGTTCGGCTGTGAGCGTCCAGGAGGGACAGAAGGTAACCCAGGGAGAAGTCGTAGCCACAGTCGGAAATACCGGCGCTTCAGTGGGAACCCATCTTCATTTCGAAGTCTGGAAAGACGGTAAAGCGGTTAATCCACTGGAATATGTATCCGTACCGCTTCCGTGAAAATACGGATCAGGCGTACGGATATCCATATCAGTGTTTTTTTTATAGCTGCAATTCCGCTGACAGTCGTCTCGGGTAGTTATATACAATACATTTTTGCATATACCTCCATAATTGCTCATGAACTGGCTCACATTGCAGCCGCTGCTTCATTCGGCTGCAGGATTGTCTCTTTGAAAATCCTGCCAGTCGGCTTGAGCGCCGATATTGACACCGGTAACTGCAGTAGAAGGGAAAAGACAATAATTTATTCCTCCGGCCCCATAATAAGTTTTTTCTTATCTGCGGCTGCATACCTTGCATACATTTTACTTTCAGAAGACCAGCAGTATCTATATACCATATCACTTATAAATCTTTACCTTGCTATATTCAATCTTATTCCTGCGATTCCCCTTGACGGCGGCAGAATACTTCAGGAAATGCTGAATGACAGCATGGGCTTGATCAAGGCGGGGAAATATATAAGGCTTATGGCTTTGCTGTTATCTGTCGTTGTCACTGCGGCCGGGGTGTATCAAATAATGGTCGGTAATATGAATTTCAGCCTGTTTATAATCGGTTTATATTTTATTATCTTTTTTATTTCCAGGAAAATGGAGGCTTCATTAATGAATATCAAGCAGCTTTTATACCGTCGCCAAAGGTTATTGAACAAAGGGATCTATCAGGCCAGGGATCTGGCGGTTCTGAAAAGTATGCGCCTTTCGGCAGTAGTCAAGGCACTGGATTATGACAGATTTCATTTTATTTATCTGCTGGATGATGATCTGAGATTGCTGAGAATAATCACAGAAAATGAAATAATACAATTCATGCTTGTGCATCCCGGAGATATGACTATTGATGAGTTGGTGAAGTCTCTGGAGGCATAGGTCACGTGAGCTGCCTCCCTTGATATGAACGGCATTGCGGGCAGGTAGGTTATAATCTGGATTATGACTTACAGCTTCCTATATGTATTGCAAAAAAAATAAAAGCCTGATAAAATTAAATTCAAAGGCAGCATGTTTTCAAACACCGCAATGATGCGGATTTGCGTAAACTTCTGTGTTACCCTGTTTGGTGGCAGGAAATATTATGAAAGGAGGGATGAATATGCTGGGTATACCTGATGCATCTATATGGCTGGCATATATATTATGCATTCTGAGCGCCGGAGCATGCATAGTATATGGATTGATTAACTGGAACAAGGGCAGTGAAAATGAGCAGATTCATATACAGGAAGAAGTAAAGTGGGAAGACGCCGATAAGGCTTGAATCAAATGGCTTACAAAAGATATTGATATACTATGGTAAAATCCATGGGTTTTGCAGTTTGGAATATGAGAAAATGTCAAATATTCCGGAAATAGCCGACTCACCTAAAATTAACGTGTTATCTGAAAACAATCACTTAATTTTAAAGGAGGGTTAAAATGTATTATACCATTGTAATAGTTCTTATCTATCTTTTTATTATAGCCTTTCTTGGCTATCTTGGTTTTAAGAGGACGAAAACATCAGCAGACTATCTTGTCGCTGGAAGACAGATTCACCCCCTGGTTATGGCATTATCATATGGAGCCACTTTTATCAGCACATCTGCCATCGTAGGTTTCGGCGGTGCGGCCGGACAGCTTGGGATGGGCTTGTTATGGCTTACTTTTCTCAATATCTTCGTAGGAATATTTGTAGCATTTATTATATTCGGCAAGCGCACCAGGCAAATGGGACATAATCTTGATGCCCATACTTTTCCGGAGTTATTGGCGCGTCGGTATGATTCCAAATTCATTCAGGGGTTTGCAGGAATCGTTATATTCCTGTTCATGCCAATTTACGCGTCTGCAGTTCTCAAAGGCGGTGTAGATTTCATTCAATCCTATTTTGGAATTTCATATCAGGTGTCATTATTGTTTTTTGTTGCAATAGTGGCCATTTATGTTTTTATGGGCGGTTTGAAGGGCGTAATGTATACTGATGCCTTCCAGGGTTTGATTATGTTTGTGGGAATGGTCTTTCTTCTTGTATTTGCTTACAGCAAACTGGGAGGAATCGGCGCAGCCCATCAACAGCTGACGGACCTTATAAATGTTGATGCGGTAAAACAGCAGATCGCAGGATTTAAACTGGATGCAGGAGGCTTTACCGGATGGACCTCCATGCCCAGATTCGGATCGCCGATCTGGTGGAGCCTTGTGTCTACAATTATTATGGGTGTTGGTATAGGCGTCCTGGCACAGCCGCAGCTGGTAGTAAGGTTTATGACTGTTAAAAGCAATAAGGAATTGAATAGAGCGGTCCTTTCGGGCGGTATATTCATCCTTATGATGACGGGTGTTGCATTTGTAGTCGGCGCTCTTTCAAATGTCTATTTCTTTAAGGAGACAGGCAAGATCGCATTGGCGGCAGCCGGCGCCACCGATAAGATAATTCCGACATTTATAAAGAGCTTTGTTCCCGAATGGTTTGCCCCAATCTTTCTTGTGACGCTGCTGGCGGCGGCAATGTCCACCCTGAGTTCTCAGTTCCATGCAATGGGTACAGCCATAGGCAGAGATGTCTATGAAAAAAGTGCCGGCGGCAAAGGAAATACTATTTTCATATCAAGGATAGGAATTCTTGTCGGAGTAATACTCAGCACGGCAATTGCCTGGCTGACCAGCTTCCTGGATGTGAGCATGGCTATAATTGCAACCGGGACAGCTTTGTTTATGGGCCTTTGCGCAGCTTCCTTCCTGCCGGCCTATATTGGAGCCCTATATTTTAAAAAGATGCCGAAGGCAGCGGCTGTATGGGGCATGATTTGCGGTTTTGCAACCAGCTTTTTCTGGATTTTCTTCATCCATAAAAAAGAGTCATCCAGTCTCCAACTTTGTAAATTGTTGACAGGCAAGGATTCTCTCGTAGATGGGACTTCACTGGCTCCGTTATCCATGGTAGACCCGATTTTCATAGCGCTTCCTGTTTCTATAATAGTTACGTTAGTACTGTATTTTATTCTCAAGCAGGATGTTTCCAAAGAGAAAGTGGATAAATGCTTTAATGGCATAGCCGGATCAAGCGGCAGTTCAAAGCCGCAAACTATAAATGCTGCGCAATAAATGTACCGGGGTTGAATGCCAGGATCTGCGCAAGCAGATTCCAAAGAGGATTATTTAAAGGCTTGGGTTTAATGAAAATCTATATGAGATAGCAGAAGGATCCGGTTGTTGTCATTTATATGAAATGACCGGACCTCTTTTTATTTGAGACGTCCGCTCAAAACTGGATATTACTGAAATCAAAATGGTCTGGATACCTTCGGAAATTTGATTTGCAGCAATATCCATACAGCAGCTTTCAAGATGTCAGAGGTGGAGTTTTCTTTTGATTTCAGCCGGAAAAAA
>VEPD01000074.1 GCA_012027035.1 Ruminiclostridium sp.
CGGTATCACTACCGCTGGATTTTGAGTCCAGTGCGTCTGCCAGTTTCACCACACCCCCGCATATGCAATTTGCTTTATTATATTAACACATACTTTTCTATAAATCAAGACCATTTTCAGGCATTCAGCCAGCATCGTCATGCGGCCGGAAACGCGACCAAACAGCGTGATAGAGCCAACACATACTGCTTTTCAGGCATATATCCCGGCATATGCAATTTCATGATATATAAGCCTGCCCGGTCTTCATGCCGCTACTTTTTCGTGATGCTATACAGGTCAGTCCGCCTATGCTTGAGAAGCGGCAGCTCTCTGCGGACCCTGTCGAGTTCTTGGGCGTCGATATCGGCAAAAACTATCTCCTCTTTTTCTGAAGCACGTTGAACAACGCTCCCCCACGGTGAAGCAACCATTGAATTACCGTAGGCTGTATATGAAGCAGTAAGGCTTCTTGCAGGCGATGCAGCGGCAACATAGACCTGGTTGTCCAGAGCCCTTGTACGGATCAACAGTTCCCAGTGCGCAGGGCCTGTAACCATATTAAAAGCACCCGGTATGATAATAACTTCGGCGCCTTCCAAAGCCATCAGCCTGGAAAGCTCGGGAAATCTCAAGTCATAGCATATTGCTATACCGATTTTGCAAAACTCAGTCTCAACTATGGTAATATCCTTGCCGTAAGAGAGGACTTCCGACTCTACAAACCTGATTTTACCTTTGATATCTATATCAAAAAGGTGCATCTTCCGGTGTCTTCCAATGATCGCTCCATGCCGGTCAAATACCAGACTTGTATTGAACAGGTTTGTGCCCTCCCGTTCAGGAATCGATCCGGCCACAACATAAACGCCAAGCTCTGCCGCCTTTTGCGATATAGCCTTTGCAGTCTGGCTGCCGGGTATGGTTTCTGCATACTCACTGAATTTGCTGTTGTCATATGGGCAATTGAACATTTCCGGCAAAACTGCCACAGCCGCCCCGCCAGCTGCTGCTTTATCAAGCATTTCCAGCGCTTTTGCCACATTTTTTCCCTTATCGTCCACAATATCCATCTGGCACAAAGCCAGTCTGAAGCCTCCAGTCATACGCACCTCCAAACATTTTTTTCATTATATCAAGTTTATATCAAAATAACCATAAAATCCAGATATATTATATATTGGTTTACATTCCAACACTTTTATGTAAACGTGAATATTTTAGTAATAAATTGAAATATTGTCAACTCTGGCTTGAAAGGCTATAATAATATTATCGGCGGAGGAATGGAGCTGGTCTTAATGGGGTTTAAAAAGGCTATTATAAAGGCAGTGTCATTGATCGTAATATTATTGTCCGTGACTGTAGTCATCGGTGCATGCCGGAATAGACAGCTACGGGAAACTGCCGGACAGGCGAAAATACCTCCGGAGACCTCCGGTCAAACATCTACACCCTCTGCTTTGTCCAATCAGACAGATAAATCGTTGGCTTCCGCCAAGCCTGATACTCCGAAGAGCGGAATTCTTATAGGCATTGAATATGCCATGCCCGGAATGGCTAAGGATTTTGCCGCCCTTGGTGTTCCTGCGGTAAAATATTACCCTGACGGATTCTCATGGGGAAAGACGCAGGTATCGAAAGACGCACCGGGTGATTTCTCACCGATAGACCGGTATATCAGCGAATATCAGGATGCCGGATACAAGGAGCTTGTTATTGCTCTTAAATCAGCAAGTGTCTGGGCGTCAAAAAACATCCTCAATAATTATTCTCCCAAATCCGGATATATGGTTGAATATGAGGACTGGATCGGTAAGATTGTTGAACGGTATGATATGGATGGCACGGATGACATGCCCGGCTTAAAAGCGCCGGTCCGATATTATGAAATAGGTACCGAATTCTCAAGCTACGAGCCTGAACCTGCAGTTGATTACATTGATATGCTTGGACATGCATATAAAGCCGCTCATGCCGCTTCGGACAAAGTTGTCATAATGAATGCGGCGTTTCTGGCTACTACTGCTTTTAAAAACCATCCAAAACCGGAACAGTATGCAGCTGCCTTCAATGCGGTAGATAAACGGATCATGAAGCATTCTCTTTCTGATATCCGCAAGATTCTTGACCGTCCGGATATTTTTGACGCAGTTGATTTTCATGCGCTCGGCGACCAATATGAAATAGAGGATACGGTAAATTGGCTTAACTATGAAATGAAGCTGCGCGGCTATACAAAACGTATTGTCATAGGCGATACTGCGATATCTCCATTGATAGGATGGGGGGCGGCTACCATAGACAAAGGTTCCCAGATGGGTATTATTGTCCCACCTGCGGAAGAGAAGGATCGCAGCCGTCTCGCAAAATATTTCCAGTCGCTTGTTGACGGAGATATGAGCGCTGTCGAATGGACGCAGTCCTTTGCGGCATCCGACATGGTTGAAAAGGTTGTTATTTCTGCTGAGCAAGGTGTCGCTCTTATTAATACCGCATTTATGGAAGAGCTATACCTGTTCAAGCTCAAATCCTTCAAGGCAAGCGCAGGGGCTTCAGCCTGGGGAGGTATGGCTCTTACGAAAATCGATGCTCCTGACCCGGAACGGACTATAGTCAAATTACATCCGTTATTTTATGCGCTCAAGCAGCTTGTACAGCACATAAATGGTTACAGCAGCATTGAAAGAGTCGCTTTATCCGATAACCGCATCCGGTTGTACAGGATAGTAAAAAACAATAAAACCTCCTGGATTGCATGGCTCGATCCGGGAAAGCTGGTGTTATGGAATGATGTTGTACCGCAAAAATTGCTGTCTTTCAAAGCAGACAACACAAATATCGCTGTAGAATCCATGATAAGCAAGCCGGGACAGACTATCCCTGTGCAGTATACAGCAAAGACAAAAAAAGGCGTTGCAGAAATTATTATAACACCCACTCCTGTCTTTATATTTGATTTCACTCAATAAACCGCTTTTTGTTCTTCTTTAAAACTTGAGCCCACCAGTGATTACACTGTCAATAATAAAACGCTGCAGAAAGATATATAAAATAACCATAGGAGCTGCTACAATTACCAGCGCGGAAGTGAATAACGTCCATTGAACGCTGTATTGTCCTCTGAATACATATAGGCCCCTTGTTACGGGAAATAATCTATCGGTAGATAGATAGATTATTGAATTAATAACTTCATTCCATACGCCAATTGCAGATAGGATCGCCATGGAGGAGATTGCAGGTTTCATCAAGGGAACAATGATTGTTAAAATGTACCTTATATACCCACATCCGTCAATTGATGCCGCCTCATCGAAGTCTTTCGGAAGATATTTTATATAGGAAACAAATAAAAACAAGGTTATGCCGCCGCCGCTAATCATGGTTAACATATATCCAAGCCTTGTATCATACAAACCGGCCCTGAGAAACATCTGCCACATCGGAATTGTTCCGCTGGGTAAAAACATACCCGCAATAAATGCTGTGTAAATAAAACTTGTGGATTTAAAAAATCTTCTAGCCAGCGGAAATGCCAGAAACAAAGACAATAATAATGATACGGCAACAACTACAGCCACAAAAAATACGCTATTTAATGCGTATAAATCAAGTTTTGCTTTTGTATATGCATCAATATAATTTGCTAAATGAATATTTGTTACTATGCTTATAGGGCTTTTTATAAAATCGTATTCAGTTTTGAGTGATGTATTAAAAATGAAAAAGAGAGGAAACAAAAAGACAATTATTATTACAGCAACTAAAAAATATCTGACAACATTTAAAGCAATAGGACTTTTCATATTTGCTTATCCCTCCTGCTCATTAAATACTGTGCTGCAATTGTAAATATTAAAATTATAACAAATAGCACCATCGATTGTGCAGCGGCATATCCCTGCCTCAAAGTTGATCCGCTGATCTGCTGGATCTGCTTACCTACGCCGAAAGCGGAATTATAAATCCTCATGGCCAGGGTATCAGTATTATTTGCGCCACCGGTTATCAGAACTATAGTCTGTACTACGCTTAGAGATCCAATGACAGACATAAGTACATTCACTGTAATTGTCGGCCACAGCATGGGAAGAGTAATCATGCGGAATGCCTGTGATGGAGTTGTACCGTCAATTATCCCTGATTCATATATTTCCGTTGGAATACCCTGTAAACCAGCAAGATAAATTACCATAGCATAGCCTAACGACATCCATATCTGTACAAAGATAACCAATGGAAATGCTGCAGTTTGAGAGCCAAAGAAACTGCTGTGTAACCCAAACCATTGCAGAAAGGTGGATGCAGGGCCATCAAGCGTAAAAAACAATGTCCACACATAACAAGTAACTGTTACTCCAAGAACGGATGGTAAAAAAACAACAGCTCTGCTGAAATTTCGACCCTTAAGCATATTATTGTTAAGCAGGAGAGCTACCAGAAGCGCTAATATATTTTGAATCAACGTAACCGCAAAAGCAAAAATTATGGTTCTTTCAATTGTATTAATAGTATCCCGGTAGTTCTGAAGTAATAAAAATTCTTTATAATTTGCCAATCCAATAAACTTCCATGAAACATTCAAAATTCCGGAAATATTTGTAAACGAAAATATAAATGTTAAAAAGGATGGTATAATACCCAATAATAGGTAAAACAGAATGGCCGGCAGCATGCACAAAATAATTATCCGCTTATTCCATGAGGTCTTTGTTAGCATCATAATCTAATCTTCCTTTACCATTTGTTGACTAGCAAAAGGATTTGCTGTACCGTAAGACAAGTACAGCAAATCTTTTGATTCAATTATTTAACCAGCGCTAATGCCGCATCCCAATCTTTTTGCGCAAGATCCGCTAATTCCTTCGGCGTAGCAATCGATCCGCCTAAAACTTTCAATTGGTCAATCTGGAATCCGGCATATTTTCCTACACCTTTCGGATTTTTAATAATAAGCTCAAAATTTGTTTGGAAATTCTGGTTAATAGGATCTAATGATTTTATAAAATCATTTTTTATATCAATCCCGGTCATTGTAGGGATAAATCCTATAGCATTGATGAAATCGCTATAATTCTCTTTCTGAGAGAAGAAATCCAACCATTGTAAAATCGCTGTCTTATTTGGTGATTTTGCATAGCCGCCATATGATATGTCGTATTTTCCAGCAAGCTGTGGAGGTTGGGCACCTTTGGCATCGCCAGGTATAGCAAAGTAACCAAATTTGAAATTCGGATCCGCGGTAGTAATCTGCGAAGCATCCCATGTTCCATCCGGCATCATTGCAGCTTTTCCTGCAACAAACCTGCCTATAACCGATGCATAATCAACAGAAGTAACACCTTCTTCAAAATATGAAGCGAATTCTGCCATCCTGTCAAACATTATTAATGTCTTCGGGTCATTGAATTTTCTTTCACCTGTCCATAATCCCTTTGCAAATGCATTAGGATCCGGCTCAAACGCATTTACAAATCCACTCCACATCATTGCAATAGGCCATACATCCTTACCGCCCGCAGTCATAGGCACAATACTTTTGGACTGCAGTGATTTGCAGACATTAATGAATTCACCCCAGGTTTCAGGCACCTTCAAACCATTCTGTTCAAAAATCGTCTTATTGTAGAATATACCATTGTAAGCAACCTTGCCTATATTCAAACCGTAAACCTTGCCATTATACGTACATGCATTCTTGATAGCAACAGGATCCCAATTTTTAATAAAAGGTTCATTTGTAATATCCAGTATATCACCATTTTCGATAAACTGTGCATTAAAATTCTTATCCTGTCCTTTTGCCCAGTCAGGAATTGCTATAGCAAAAGTAGACACTTCCAGAATATCTACATCGCCTGCGGCAAGTCTTGTTTGCATAAGCTGAACATACTGGCCTCCTTCAACAACCGTTGATTCAACTGTAATGTTAGGGTATTTCTTTGAAAATTTTTCATTTAACGCCTTAATCGCATCATTTGTTGCCTGGTTGGAATGTTCAATCATTTTAAGTACGACAGGTTCCTTTGAAACAGTCACATCAGCTGTAGTCTCTGTCTTTGGCGTTGAGGTCTCTGTCTTTGGTGTATCCTTTACGCCGCATCCTATGAGCATAGTGAACAACAATGCTGTCATTAATACAATTGTTACTGCTTTCATCAAACTCTTTTTCATTTTTTTAACCTCCCATAATTTTAATTTTGTCTTTACTGATACAGCGGCAATTTCATCATTATATCGGCATATATGCGTCTTGCAGGATTAGTGCGAACGCTTCAACGCACTAATCCTACGAGGATATATTGGTAATTGCCGCTGTAGTATTACTGCATTCTTTCCGTATAGCTGTAATAAATGGATACTACCCTCCCTTCCTCGCATTTTAGCCATACTACTATAAAAAGAAGCTATGAACAATTCCCCCATCTTATCAAGCGCTTATTATATTTGCTCCGATAGCGCTTCCATCGGCAACCGTATCTGATATATTTTTGTACGTCATAACGAAAGCTAATATTTCCTTTACCGGGCACGTAGCAACGCAGCAGTACTTATCAGCTCCACCATAATAAACATATAGGGTATCTCCCACAATAACATTTCCTGTCGGGAATATACAGTTATTATAAAGGCCATCACATTCATAATCAAACTCTGCTTCCATGATAAAGTCGGTTGCCCTTGCTATTACCTTTGCAGGATCTTGTAAGTCCAGAAGCATTACTCCCACACGATACACACCTTTATTATCAACTCCATGGTACAAAGTCAGCCATCCTTCCTCGGTTTTTAATGGAGGAGCGCTTCCGCCTACCTTTTCTTCCCAGTAGGATGTACCCGATATTAACAACTTTCCATCCTCCCACTCCATCAAATCATCAGAGAAGCAAATCCATATGGAAGGGTACTTGCAACCGTACTTTTCACCTACCCACTCCTTCGGTCTGTGCAACATTACAAATTTTCCGTTAACCTTTTCGGGAAATAATATAACGTCTCTATCATCCAGGTTTGTTTTCGTTATTCTTCCCAATCTTTTGTATGTCTTAAAATCTTTAGACATTATCAGCCCGGAATTTGCAATATTGTTTCTCAAACAAATTGGTGCGCTCGGCGGCATATCATACTTCATTACCTCACCATAGCCAAACTTCCAGTATTGTCCGGGGGGAAACGGTCTATACGCGTATGTGATATAAAAAGTGTCATCAAACTTAACTATTCTTGGATCTTCAATACAGCCTGCACAGGGGCCGTCTTGTTCCGGGGACAGAACCGGCTTGTCAGACGCCCTTTCAAAGTTAAAACCATCTTTGCTTGTTGCCAGTCCAAAATGGATATAATGCTCCGGATCATTTCCTGCCGCTCTATATAAAAGATAGAAAGTTCCGTCCTCATACCATATCCCAGGATTACATACCACCAGACTTTCCCATGAGTTTTTGCCATTTGGTGAAAGTATGGGATTTCCTGCATATCTTTCTAATTTCATTTTTAATCCTCATTTTCCATTATGAAGTATTATTATTTTTTAATACAGTAACTCCAGACATACCAAAAACCAGACATCGCTTTAAATATTATTTTAATCATATAACAATGTTAACTAGTATTAGTGTACATTTATACACAGTATAACACCATATTTAATTATGCCAATAACATATAAATATCAGACATGCTTGTATTCTATTCTTTACCTGACTATACTGTAATTTTTTTCAAATCTCATTTATCGTGTATCCAAGTTGCGCTGCTTCTCCATGTCAGCCACCAGTTGCTGAATTTCTTCTAAAAGAAGCGGATTTATTCTTACAGCCTTGCGGTATTCCTCTATAGCCTCGTCGAACACTCCCTGCGCAGCCAGTGCCAATCCTAAATACTTGTGCGCGTTGGCATTTAACGGCTGTATCTGCAAGGTTTTTCGGAACTTTTCGATAGCTTCATCCATCTTTGACTGGCAGGCCAGTACCATTCCAAGGTAATAGTAAGCTTCGGCATAATTCGGCTCAAGCAGGATTGCCTGGTTAAAATAAAAAACAGCTTCATCATATTTGCCTTTTTTGGATAATATATATCCTAACATGTAGTTTGCCGCTGGATACACTTCAATTTCAGTAGTACGCGTATTCAAGGTTTCCTTTAGCTTATTGATTGCTTCATCCGGCTTTCCCAGATTATATAAAGCTATTGCAATGTTATAGTATGTTTGCGCATGGTTTGGCACAAGTTGATCTGCCTTTTCATAATGAGAAATGGCTTCGTCAAATTTTCCCCGTTCGACCAATACCAGCCCCAGATTATTATGAAGGGGGGAGGATTGCGGAGCCAGGCTCAGCATATGACGGTAAAGAATTTCGGAGTCCTGCCAGTATACGAGGTAATTCCGGGTTGCACCAGCCTCCAGCACCAGCAGGATCAAAACAACTGCTATTAACCCGGCCTGTCCTGCAACACGCAGATGCATTCTGCACACTCTAACCCAAAAGTAGTTAAAGAACCACCCAAGTGTCATGAGAAGACCGACCGAAGGCAGATAGGCGTACTTATCTGAAGCAATCACATTGGTAAATCCGATAATACCCATCGTAGGCAATATGGCAATAAAGAAAAATAACCAGCCTGCCAGCAAGGCCTGGGTCCGGCGCAACGAAAACAAGAGAACCGCAATCAGCAAACATGTGCCTATCATACCGGCTAATACCATTGGATGCGCCAATGTGAACGGTACGGGAAAAGGATAATGGGATGACAGGTTGACAGGCCAGATGATTTTGTAAAGATAAAAAATAATATTATGACATAGGATAAGCAAAATGCGGACAATTGAATTTTTTTCAGGCAAAGTGACCGCAGCAGTTATACTCTGAGAAAAAAAAGTGATAACCACTGAATTTACGCCTACAATAAAAAACGGTATTTTCTCTAAAACCGTTCTCCGGTTTAACCTACGTATAGGCCAATAGTCCAATAGCAGCATGAGGAGCGGTAAAGGTATGCTCGTCGGCTTTGACATAAGCGCCAATATATACATTACCAGTGACGTCCGGTAAAACTTCCTGCCTTTCTTGCGTGTATACAGCACATACAAAATAAGCGACAACAATGAAAAGAAGGCTGCCAGCAATGTCTTGCGTTCACTCACCCAAGGAATCGTCTCCACTGTCATGGGATGGACTCCGAAGAGCAAACCGGCCATAACCGCCGCCAATGGCTGCCCTGTCAGGAGATAGAGAAACACTATAATCAATAAAGTATTCAGAACATGAAGGGCCAGACTTGTCCGGTGGAACACTCTCAGATTATCAATTCGCCCACCCATCGCATAATCCAGCATTAGTGAAATCATGGCAAGAGGCTGGTAGTACCCGTGTACTGTGGAAGGCTTGAGTACCTCGGTAAGAAACTTGCCCGCTGTTGACCAGCCTGGGTTTTGAACCCACTCGTTATCAACAAGATATTGATTGTCGTCAAACGAAAGCGCATTGGCCGATAGCGACGGCCAATGCACCATAAGAACAATGCTTGCAACGATGATAGCCAGGATGCATAATAAAGTGATTTGAGAAGGCAGCGGATACCGCCTGATACCATTCTGCCCGCTATTGGATTTATTTATCGGCTTTCCTGTCCCTATCCGGTCCATATGCATATATTTTTTGTTTTGTTTTCGATAGTCCCTTTTCATTTCGTTGATTCCTTACAATTGAGACAGAGAGAAGTATATGAGCATTACCTTTATTTTTTTACTTCCCTCTGTTTCTCATTTATTCATCTTCGCATAGACAAGCCTTATGGTTTATTTCATTCCTCTCATCCATGCATGATTAAAATACGGATATTGGGGTCTATAAATGTCCCATTTAGGCTGGCTCCAATTTCCCCCTTCATGTATTAATGACGGTAGGCTGGACATATGCATGTATCCTCTATAATCCAGGGTCAGATTTAGAAAATTATCACTTATATAACCAGGGATGGCATAAAAGGTCACAGGTAACTGGCTGTAAGCTCTCAGCTTCCGTAAGTTAAAAAACGTCGAAGTATCGTCAGGTATATCAAAACATGTCCAATCACCTTCATATACGTTCTGGTGGGTCACCATGTTCGTCCCCACACTCTTACCCTGTAAATGCATATCGCGGGCAGTGTTGGTAATCAGATTATATATACTCTCGCTTAATAAGGTTGCAGTCCTGGTACCCCTGCGGACTGTTCCAGCGCGGCCGTAATTTATTCTTGAATGCGGCGCATCATCAAAGTATATACCATCAAGATTTGGATTTTCATTTAACAAGTTGGTCATCTGACTTCTGAGGTTATTATATAGCGTTGAATCACCCACATCAACATACCAGTTGTCCAGGTGTGT
Organism: Ruminiclostridium sp.; assembly: GCA_012027035.1. GTDB lineage: Bacteria > Bacillota > Clostridia > Acetivibrionales > DTU013 > MnB-11. The sequence continues at coordinate 10,355 of VEPD01000074.1, forward strand.
GTGAGTAGTATCTTGGAATCCCTGGACATAATTACCATTTTCATCCCTGACAAGAGCACTTTGGAACTGGCTTTCCGCAAGGGTCTTATTCACAAAAGCACTGTTAAAATACATGTATATCCTGAATCCGTTATTATGAATTTTATCTATCGCGTTTTTCAGCCTTGTAGGTGTTAATGCTTCACCAAGGCATGACGTCCAGTTACTTCCCGGACCGTGATAATAATATCCGAAGTCCTCAAAGTAATTCATCATAACTACATCAGTTATGCCAATTTCTTTCAGTGTATTCATGGTATTAGTATCCCATATATTCTCTGCACCACTGACGTCTACCATCGTCATTCCATTGCTGTTGAGCGGTGACTTGTAAGGAGAGTTATATGCGTTATAATATGTCTGCACTCCTTCACCTGCGGCAATTTGGTCGGAAGCACTCTGTGAGAAAGATAAGGTATAGTCGAAAATTTTTATCTGACCGGCAGTGACTCTTACATGTGGTATCTCTACAATACCGTTTAGACGGCCTCCTAAAGATTTTTCGAAAAGGTTCTGGGGTATATTCCAGTTAAAACCCAGATGCAGCCATAAGTCACCGGAGCCCTCGTAAGAAAAAAGCGGTATAAAAGAGTATTGCGGATAGTCGTCGTCTTCTATTGCACCTAGATCCCTAATAGTGGTTGTAGACCAATAATTGGACGCATTGGCATATTCATCCCTTGGCATCCATACCTTTTGCGCCCCATTGGGAACAACACTGTACCTGAACATTATCTCCCGCTCGGTGCCGTTACCGTTCGTTACTGCAAAACTGCATTTTATATAATCACTATGGACAACATATGTCGTTATGAATGTATAATTGCCTTGCGCCTGGGTAACCTTCAGCGTATTTGCCGCAAGCAGATTGAAGGTCGGGGTATATTGGAACGGACCCCCATCAGCCGCTGCATACCAGGCGCTTCCCGTCACGTCATTCATCGCCCATCCCATGTTATATGAGGAAATACTGCTGTTGGTAAGCACACCTGTGGTTTTACTTATTTTCAATGTACCTTTTGAACCATTCATGTAATAATAACTGCTGTCGGATGTTATCGAACCGCTGGTATCGTCTTTAAGGAATATATTATCTAATTTGACGCCTTTTGAAGTCCCGCCGCTGCTGTTTGCATCAAACGATATTTTCCCGGCTGAGCCCGAGTCATGCGCTGCATACTGTGACAAGTAAACCTGCCCGCTTTGGAGATCGGATAGCACGATATATACTCCTCCCGACTGGTTCCTAACCTCTACCCTATACCATTTATTGAGGGGCAACCCGCTGTAATTACCTCTTGCTCCCCACACTCCGCCGGATTGGGTATATATTACAAATGTCCCGCCTGTTGAAAACTCCGCATACCAATAATTGTTGCCTTCAGGTCGGATATGACGCATTGATATGGCATAGCCGCTGTTTTCGGTAGATATAGGATAAAAATCATAAGTTAAGGTATACTTCATTGTGGCTGCTAAAGATGTAATTGTCTGTAAAGATGACGATAAACCGTTATTTCCCCTCAGGTGAAAGACATTGTTGCCTTCCACTGCAGCCATCCCATTGTTTACCACCGTCCAGTCTTCTGAATCTATTGTCGATTGACTGAATGTCTCATTGATATTGTCATTTTCTGTGAGAAAAACATTGTCAAGGAAAAAACTTTTCATTGTTCCGTTATTGCCGTTTGCCGTAAACTGCAGCGCTCCGGTACTTCCCGTATCATGCGGCACATAAAAAGTTTTAAGAGGCATCCCTGTGTCACGGTATGACAGTTCAATATATGTTCCATTCCGCTGGTTTTTGATATTTGCATGCAGCCATGTATCCATAGGTAACCCGCCAATGCTGCCACGTGCCGCCCACTGTCCGAGATACTGAGAAAATACTACAAATGTCCCCGCGGGTGAAAACTCTATATACCAATAATTGTTTCCTCCGGGACGGATATGACGCATTGATATGGCATAGCCACTGTTTTCCGTTGAATTGGGATGGAAATCAAAAGATAGATTATATTTTTCGCCATAACGGTATGTTGCTTTACTTGTTATCGATGAAATCAGCCCGTTATCTCCACGAAGGTAAAGCGTTCCGTTTGAAATTGCTGCTGCCCCATTATTTACCACCGTCCAGATGCTTGTGTTTATATTGGGGCCTGGAAACGTATCGGATATGGTGCTATAAACCCTGGCTTCCGCTTTTTGTACCGGAATCCCTACAGTCATAATCATCAACAAAAATGTTATTAAGATTAAACCAGTTATTCCTTTCCTAATAGTTTTAGATACACTTGTCATTTTTTTCGCCTCCATTAGATTTATACTTTCTACTCATCCTTTTATAAGCCTATAAGACCTGCATCCTGCATTTAAACAGTTTTTCCTATTTCATACTCGCTCACCCCCAGTAATCCGCCCATTCTGTTTACCACCTCGTTTCAATAAAGATGCTCCCATCAATTTTCTGGTCTATTTCCGCAAAATACATCCCGTTGCGCAATCTCATGTTATACTCTCCATGCTGCATCTTCCGGTCATTGATTATAAGGGAGATTTCGGGTTTCCCTACCCTCATTCCTATAGTAATAGGTTCAGGCAAGCTGCCGCTGATAAATAACGAGGTTGATCCTGTATCACAGTTTTCATCATCTCTGAACTCAAAATCCGTACTTCCTCCCATAAACCGCCAATCTTTCACCTTTATGAAGTGAACATTAACAGGCAATAGAGGTGCAAATCCCTTGGGCTCCCATGACCTTCCTAAAAATGAAGTCACCATTTCCATAAAAAAGCTCATGTGAAGTAAATTACCCGGCTCACGGGAATAAAACTCCTGTTTCCCCTGGCCCCTCACCTCTGAAATGTCCATAGGATGTTTTTCAATCCTTTCAGTCCGGAGATAATTACCTTCCATATCGTAGATATGCCTTGTAAATAAATCCGGTTTTACTTTATTAAGGTCGGGATACCCTTCCCGGAAAGGAGTTCGCGGAATAGGCGGCTGCACTCTCCAATCCACAGATTCCCCCATGAGGTAATTATCGTCCGCACGGACATACCGCAGCGCTAAATCAACAAAATAGGCCGCTTCCTTTCTCTTGCCAATAAACAAAAGATTCTTCGCAATCACGGGATATTGACCAATTATAGGTTGAATATTATACCATTCAGGTGATAGTTTTTGTCGTAATTTCAATGAGACTCCAACGGTTGAAGGTAATTTCTCAAAATCTTCAAGCCTGGCTTTGATGTAAGACCAGTTTCTTACTGCATACTCATCCGCTATCCCGAGGATATAGGCTCGTGCCATCTGCATAAAAAAGATATCATGAACTCCCTTTACAGGAGTTCCGTCTGCAAGCAGCCCTACTGAATAGTACCCCTCATCTTCCATCCAGAACTTCTCATGACAGTTTTCCAAAAGTATCCGCCCCAACTCCCCCCATTCCCTTGCCTTCTCTGCAAGAGCCGGATCATGTACAGGGTAGCCTTCTTTTGAGGGACTAATAGCCCGGTTCTGAAGCCACACGGCTATTTCAGACGCAGCGAGCAGCCCCTTTGCGCATACGGCATTAACATGGTGACCATAGCAGACAGAAAGGTCCTGGATTTCTCCATCCACAATAAAGGCACCTTCCTCTTTACCATAAATAAGCCCTTTTTCCTGATGGAACAGCTTTTTGACATATTGGACCGCCTTATCAATCTGCAGGAAATGTTGAGCCGCCCAATTATCATCGCCGCTGTATCTCAAATACTCCCATGCATACCATAAAATGTAACTTACATTATCTGTCTCCTCCCATTGGTAATAAGCAGTTCCATCCCGGACATCATAGCAGTGAAGCCAGCCTCCCTCGTCATTTTGCAATTTCATCCAGTAGTTCAGCCACCGCTTTACACGACCGAATTCGCCCGCCTCAAGC